>JACVJG010000019.1 GCA_015711875.1 Candidatus Solincola jinzensis
CCTCCCCGCGCGCAACTCCGCCTCCCGGCCTCCTTCACGCAACCTCGCGGTGGCCATGAGGCTGGTGCAGAAAAAATACCCCAGGGGTCGGGCGAAGAGGGCCTTCATGGCCGCCCTCTCCCAGCGGTTGGGGTTGATGCCCACAAAAAAGCTGCGCGGGATCACGCGGGCGCGGAACCCTGCGGCGGTGAGGCCGCGGTGAAGGGAGAGGGGGCTCTGCTCGTTTACGTGCATGACGTCGTCGTACTGCCCCCGCAGGTCCTCGGGCAGCTCGCGGCGCAGCATCAGGCGCGCAGCCCATCGCACCAGGGGGTAGCCCACGCGGTAGAACCAGGTATTGGGACCGGTGTGCACCACCAGCCTCCCCCAGGGGCGCAGCACGCGCCTGATCTCGCCCAGGGTGTGCTCGATCTCGTAGGGATGCAGGTGCTCGTAGACGTCGATCATGAAGACCACGTCGAAGGAACCGTCGGGGAAATCCAGCCCCTTGGCGTCCGCGAGCCGGAACTCCACCCTCTCGCGCAGCGGGGGCGGCATGGCCCCGCGCCGCTCCATGGAGAGCTCGATGGCGGCGGGGGCGTAATCCACGCCCACGGCGTGGGCGCCACGCCTGGCCGCCTCGCAGGCCAGCTCGCCCCGGCCGCAGCCCACGTCCAGCACCCACCTGCCCTCGAGGTCTCCCGCCGCCGCCAGCGCCTCCTGGATGCGCTCGGGCAGCACTTCGCACCCGCTTTCCAGGAGATGGTAACCCTCGCAATCGGTGGTGAAATATTCGCGCGTGTAAAGTTCCGGCGAAACCGGTTCTGGCCTTTCCTTTTCCTTGCCATGCATGCTTACCACCGCCCCTGCGTCCACTACCGCCCTACCCCATGACACGCGAAGCGTCGGCCCCTAGCCGTATTTCTCGAACCAGGCGAACATCAAGTCCCAGACCTCGAGGCGCCCGGCGGGGTCGTTGACGCAGTGCGCCTCCTGGGGATAGAGCTTCAATTCCGCCGTCTTGCCCTTTTCCAGCATGGACTGGTAGAGGCGGCGGGCCTGGTCAACGGGGCAGAGGGGGTCCTTCTCGCCGTGGATGATGAGCACCGCGGCCTGGATGGAGTCCACGAAGTTGAGGGCAGAGCGCACCGCGTATTCCTGCGGCACCTGCTCCGGGGTGCCCCCCACCATGGGAAGGAGCTCGTTCCTGAGGGCCTCCGCGGCGGGGTCGGTCGAGGATACTATATTCTGGTAGAGGCCCACGGCGTCATAGAACCCCGCCTCCGCCACCACCGCCTTGACGCGAGGGTCGCGTGCCGCCGCCAGCACCGCTACCGCGGCGCCGTGGCTCTGCCCGTACATGCCTACGCGATCGCCCTCCACCAGCCCCTCCCGCTGCAGGTAGTCTATGGCGGCGATGACATCGTCCACCTCACCCTTGGCCCCCTCGTGGGAACCCTGCGACATGCCGCTGCCCCGGAAGTCCGGGTTGAAGACCAGGTAACCGCGATCCCTTATCATCAGGGCCACCTCGCTGAAATCACCCGCGGTGCCGAATCCGGCGTGGTTGACGATGATGGCAGGCCAGGGCCCGCTTCCCTCCGGGGGGCGGAAGAGGAGGCCGGAGACAGTCAGCCCTCCGCTGCTGGGGTAGAACACGCGCTCCGCCACCTTTTCCATCACCGCCATGGCCTCGTAGGCCCGGCTGATCAGATCGTCTGCGCGCTTGAAATCTCCCTGGTTATAGGCATCGAGCGCCTCTGTCCATCTCGCCCGCGCCTCACGCACGTCGTAACCCTCGCCCGCTTTCTGGGAGATCTCGGCGGCGCAAGCGAGGCCGCGCACCGTCACGCTCGCCTGGTCGATGATCCTGCCCAGCACGCAACCGCAGCCGCCCGCCAGCGTACCCGCCGCCAGGATGACCGCCGCCACCGCCAGCGCTTTGAGCCTCAAACCTATGCGCATGAGCGCCTCCTCGTCCGTCCCCTGGCTCCCGCCGCGGCTTCACCACCGCCGCCTCCGGCGGGAAAGGTTGCAACGGGACGTGCGGAACCCGCCGCCCCGCTTCCGGCTTCCCTGCCTATACCGTAAGCCACTCGTTCAGCTCCCGCAAACCCGACCTCGTCAGGGCCCTTCCGCCCAGGGCCAGCGCCAGGTACATCGCCGTCAATGCCGCCGCCGACACCAGGGCGTACTGCGTGGCGGCCATGAAGGTGTCCCTGCCCGCCACCAGGAACCTATGGAGGAAGAAGGCGGCGGCATAAAGCGCCCCCAGGATGAGCGCCGGCGGCCCGGCGAAAGCGAGGAGCCTTACGCGGTGATGCAGCGCGCGCGTCAGGCGCTGCGAGAGCAGCAGGAACACCACCGCCTCGCTCAGGAGCACCGCCAGCGCCGCCCCCGTATATCCCCACATAGAAATGGCGACCGCGCCCACCACCGCCTTGAAGGGCAACCCTATGAGCACCACCGCGGTCACCGTTTTCTGGCGGTCGATGACGATGAAGAAGGGGAAGCTCACCGCGGTCATGAGGGTGAAGCACATGGCTCCCATGGTCAGCCAGGTGGCGTGCCAGGCCTGTATGAAATCATGCTTCTGCAGCACCAGCACCGGCCGCGCCAGCACCGGGACGATGACCACCAGCGGCGCCACCAGCAACCATGCGTAATGTGCCAGGCGCTCCCAAAGTCTACCAAGCCGCTCAGGGTGTTTTCCGCCCACCTTGGAAACCGCCGGCAGAACCGCCATGTTAAGCGCCAGGGTCAGGAAAACGAAGGCCTTGGCGAACATACCCGCCGCGCTGTACAGGCCCACCTCCGTGTCGCCGCGTAGCCAGGAGAGGATGGGGATGTCTATGCCGGCATAGACCGTCACCCCCGCCGCCACCACCGCCAGGGGCCACGCGCTCGCCAGCAGGTAGCGCCAGAGGGGGCCCTCCATGGTGAAGGGGCCAAGCCTGAAGACGGCGCCAGGCTTCTCCAGGGGAGGGGAGGGAACCCCGACACCGTCCCCCTCTGAGCCCTCCGCGCCTTCAGGTCCGGCTTCCTCTCCTTCCGCCAGGCCGGCGTAGGAGTAGTCCGCCAGGAGAGCCTCCATGGCCGCCTCGCCCGAGGCGTCCGGCACATGGGTCACCGCTTCCGCCACCGCCATGCCGTCGATGCCCGCCATCGCCAGGCCCTCCCTACGCAGCGCCCTGCGGTAGGCGATGTAGAGGTGAAAGATGGAATAGAGGATGGTGATGATATATATGAGCACCAGGTAAATCAACACCCCACGCAGTTCCGCGGAAACGACGTAAATGGACATCCCCACCTTCATGATGCCCATGATCAGGTAGACCAGGGCCACTGTCCCCAGCCTCTCCAGGGCTATGAAGCTCTCGCATAGGGAGTTGGAGAAAGGCTGCTCGATGAGGAGGCAGAAGGCGACGGTGAAGACCACCCAGAACTTCTCTCCCGCCAGTCCTTCCCCGCCCTGCAACGCCAGTGCCACGAAGTCGGTGATCATGAGCAGCGCGAAGGCCGCCAACCCCAGGAGCAGGCGCAGGGAGGCGATGTTGGAGAAGTAGCGCGGCAGCCTGGAGTTATCCTGGGAGGCGTCGCGGATGGATATGTTGCCTATGCCGAAATCAGGTATTACCTGGAAGATGGTGTAAAGGGAGAAAGCGTAGGTATATATGCCGGCCTTCTCCGGCCCCAGGTTGCGGTTGATGATTATGGCGAGGATGAAGGTGAGCCCCGAGGTGACCACCCTCGCTCCCACCAGCGCGGCGGTGTTCCTGGAAAGACGGCCTACTCGCTCCATCTATTGTCCCCTTGCCCCGTTCTTAAGCCGGCGACCAGGCTATTTACCTCTCCTGAGCTCTCCACAAAAGGCGGCCGTCAACCGCCTGTCCTTCTTATCCTTCTATTACCTTCCATATCCTTCCCCACGATATCCTTCCCCACGAGCCCGAGCCCCTTGCTAGGATCTATCGTCCATGTTTTCAGGGATGCGGGTGGTGCGGCATATAAAGCGGTCAACGGCTGGCGGTATTCCCGCGTATCCAGCACCGGTTGGCTTTCCGACGCGGAACGCCGACTTCGTCGCCCACGCTTGCCGGCGAACACGACGCCTCGAACGCGCGTAATGCGGGCGATGGATGCCTTTCCGCCCCTCTGAAGGCCTTCATCCCTAGCCGCGCAGCCACGCTGCCGGTCGAAAGGGCAAACCCCAAAGCTGGACCATTCTAAAAGACGGAAATGCCGCGCGCCTCTCCTGGAGCGCTCGGACCGCTATTCCCAGTCTATCCCTTCTTCGTCTCCACCAGGGGGCCTGTTCTCCCTGCCCCTCCCCCTTCTTTTCCGCATGGACCTCGCCTCGCCCCTTTTAGCCATGCGGAATCGCCTCTTTTCGGGGAGCCCGAACTCCTCCGGCCCCGTGACTTTTTCCTCCTTTTCCCCTTCCCGCGCCGTCATCCCCGCGGCTTGCCCGTCTCCAGCCGATGTCACGCGCTTTTCCGCCGCCGGGATGGACACGGTCTCGGGCGCGGTCGCAGCCCCGGACGCGCCCCCCTCCCCATGAGAAGCGGCCCTGGCTTCAGGTGCGGCGGCTTGCGGCGTGGCTGTGTCCCCCCTACCGGACGGCCCAGCCGCGACCCGAGCACCCGCCTCAGACAGCATGTGCCGCAGGCGCTCCTGGGCCTCCGCCTCGCTTATGTCCGCGAACTCGCCCTCGCGCCGCATCATCCTTATTATGGTATGAGAGATCCCCCGCACGCTCTCCTCGGCGATGCCGTAGCGGCGCAGGAAGGCCTGGTAATAAACGGTAATGGCCGCGGTAGCGGACTCCCTCACGTCCGCCTTGTCGGAGACGAGTCCCCTCAGCCAGGTCTTGGGTATGGGCTCCCCTCTCTCTCCTTTGCGGCGGAATTCCTCCAACACCCTTTCCCTGGCGCGCGCCTCGTCGCCCCTGGGCCTCGCGGGAGCCGCTTCCGCCGAAGAGGGCTTCGGCTCCGACCTGGAGGCGGCGGCCGCTTTCCTCTTTTCGGCCCGCCTCCACGTGCGCACCGCGCCGGCACCCGCCTCAAGCCCGGTCCCCGGCGACGCATTGTCTTCCCCCCCTCGTGCGAGCGCGTTTACGCTTCCCGCCGCTGCCGCCCGCTCGCTCTCTCCTCTCTCCTGAGCCTCCTCTCCCCTTCGCGGCGTGGGGCCTACCGGGGCGGGCGAGGGCGGGGTTAGCGCTTCCACCCGCGGCACCGCGACTCCGACCGCCGGGGAAACAACCTGTTGCTCTCCGGCCTCGGCTGCGCGCTTTTTCCCCATCGGCTTACGCTCGTCCAGGGACGGCGTTACGGCGACAGGCTTGGCCGCTGTATCCACGGCGGTCCCCTTTTCCTTTTTCCTGCGGGCCTTCGTGGTCTCCGGCGGCTTTTCAGGCTCCTTTCTCCCGCGCTCTCGACTTTTGATCCTGACGTTGGCGAGCACCACCCCCATGGGCACGATGCCCATGCGCTCTACGCCTCGCAACGCCTCTTCCGCCGCCTTGCGCGTGCAGCGCTCCGCGTCTATGAGCGCCAGGAGATTGCCGGCTGCCGAGGAGGCAACCGCGGCGTCAACGCATCCCTGCAGGGCCGGCGCGTAGATCACCACCTGATCGAATACCTCTTCCTGCTCCCGCAACGCCTCGGCGAAAGCGGCCGCCGAGAGGAGATCGGTGGACCGCTCGCTCCTGGACCCCGCAGGGAGGACGTAAAGGTTGGCGACGCCCCCGTCCGCTATCATGGGGCGCGGGTCCCGTCCCATCTCCAGCACCTCGCATAGACCGGGGCGCCCCTCCATGCCCAAAAGGATCGAGAGGGAGCGTTCCCGGAGATCGGCGTCTATGAGCAGGGTCTTACGGCCGGTATTGGCGACGCTGATGGCCAGGTTGGCGGCCAAGGCGGGCGCAGCCGGGAAGGACAGCACCGGGGCCGCCACCAGGGAGACGCCCTCCTCGCGGTGCGACAACATCACCGCGGAACGCAGCTCGGCGTAAGCCTCCCAGGTGAGCGAGCCCTCACCGAAAGCGGGCAGCAGATCCCCCGCCGTCGCGCCCTTGACCCTAGGCAGCACCCCCAGCACCGGCAACCCCAGGGACTCCTCCGTCTCGCGCGTGGAGCGGAAATGGGGATCGAAATACTCCATCAACACCACCAGCACCAGGCCCACCACCAGGCCCACGAAAACCCCCAGCCCCAGATAGGCCATGGGCTTGGGCTGGGTGGGTTTCTCGGGCACCACGGCGCGGTTGGTGAAGACGATGTTGCCGTTGAGGATGAGGTTTTTGAGGCTTTCGTTGAAGAACTCGTTGGCCTCGCTCTTGAGGGTCATCAGCTCCATGGTCTCTCCCCAGGTGTTGGCGATATCCGCCACACGGGTGGGGCTGCCGTCGGTGAAGGTGATCTTCATGGAGGTGGAGTTGGCTTCCGGCACCGCGCTCACCTTCTTGAGCAAGTCCTCTGGGCTGATCTGTATCCCCTGTTTATCGAGCCTCTCGCTCACCACCCTCGCCACGTCGAAGCTCTCCGCGAAGTTGGCCACCGAGGGCATGAGGGCCACGTAGGCGCCCTGGGTCATGGCATCAGGAAGGCCGGTGGTGCGGTTGATAGGGGCGGTGGCCGAGGCGGAGATCTCCACCTTGTACACCGGGCTCTGCACCTTTGATACCACGGCCGCCGCCAGCGCCGACACCAGCAGTATGGCTACGACGATCCATAGCCTCTTGAGGATGGCCGCTCCGATATCCTGAAGTCGCATCTTTCAACCTTTCCTCCCTGTGGGCGCGCGAATACGCCCCATGCCTTTCGCCCTGCGGGAATGCATGCCCTCTGGGACGTTACCAAGCTCAACAGGGTTTCATTATAGCAGTATATCGGCGCTGGACCGCGGGAGGGTTAGATATAATGATGCGCGAAGGGGGCTATTGTCTGGCCGCCGGAAGGCCGATTAAGACAACGTGTGCGAACGCCAGCAGCTGGAATGCGAAACGGGGACGGTGCAACGAAGGGAGTGGGGCAGATGGATACAAAAAGCCCTTGTGAAAAGGCCGTGATCTCGACCCTGCGCGCGCCGCGGAAGGAGTGAGGCGTATGGATATCGAGAGCGCTCTCAAGCTCGTCAAGGGTTACTCGTTCCTGGCGCGCAACATCCTGGCGGGCAAGGTGACCAACGCCGTGCTCGACCTCCTGGCCTTCCTCGATTACCGCCTGCTCATGATCCTCTCCATGTGGCACCCCGACCAGGCCACGCGTCTGAAGCTGCTGCGCAAGCGCGGGGTAAATATATCCGAAAAGGCCTGGGTGGACCTCGGGGTGTGGATCGAGATGACCACTCCCCAGTCGGTGGTCATCGAGGACTATGTCAAGCTGGCCTACGGGGTGGTCATCTACGCCCACGACGCAGCGGTGAACTCCGTCGCCGATCTGCCCATGCGCGTGCAGACCACCACCATCAAGTACAACGCCGCCATCGGGGCGCGCTCCATAATCATGCCCGGGGTGACGGTGGGCGAGCACAGCGGGGTGGTCCCCGGGTCGGTGGTGACCAAGGACGTCCCGGACCACACCGTGGTGGGAGGAGTGCCGGCGGAGAAGCTCTTCACCTGCGAGGAGCTGGGGCTGGCCTGGCAGGCCGACGTGCTGGCGAGACCCCACCTCTACTACGACCACCCCAACCCGGGGCGGGCGCCCTCTACCCCTTTCGACCACCTCCTGAACTGGCGCGAAAGCGGGGTCAAGATCCACGATTATACCGAACTGCGCACCGGCACCCCCTTCGACGATATCCTGGACGCCAAGCAGAAGAAAAAGAAAAAAGGGGCTGAGGGTCGCGAGGAGCGGCCACCACGTCCGCCTGGGGGTGTCGAAGAAAGGTTTGAGAAAGGACCGGGATCATGAAGGTCAAGAGGAGTAGTGGAGGGCACGGGCTTATCCGGCGCCATAAGCGAAAAGCGATAAAGAACCGGTTTTGATGATGATGATGATACAACCGGGGCAAGAAAACGGGTGAGAAGTCATGTATAGCACCGATAAAAGCATTGAAGGCACGCTTGAGGACTGGTCTAAGGTCAAATCCGCACATGCATGGCAAGAGGGGCTCTCAGAAACCCGCGCCCGGACTCCGGTGGCGTGAAGCCCGTAGACGCATGGCAAAAGTAGCTGGCGAGATAAACACCGCGTCGTTGGGAAAAAGAGGGTTTGACTACGAAAGAGGTCGGGAGAGGCCAGGTCGGGAAAAGCAGGGTCGGGGAGCCACGAGGCACTGCGAGAGAAAAGATCATGGGGACATAGGAACATAGGGGACGAGGCCGGCGTAAATCGACAACATAGCCTGGCCGTCAGAGGAAAAGGGTTGCTGAAAAGGCTTCTCTGCTCGATCGCGCGGGGGCAAAGCGAGAGGGAGGGCTAAAGCGTTGTACGACGAAGGATACTACCGATACCGGGAATCCACGCGCGATTTCAGGATCGAGGCGGAGGAGCTCTACCGTATGCTCTCTCCCTATCCCGGTTGCCGCATCCTCGAGGTGGGATGCGGCGGGGGGGCTTTGCTGGCTTTTCTGGAATCCAGGGGACTTGAGGCAGTGGGGGTGGACATCTCTGAGGAGGCGGTCAGGCTGGCGGCGCGCGCTGCTCCGCGCAGCGCCGTGCTGCGCGCCGACGCCGCCGAGCTTCCCTTCGAGGACGCTTCCTTCGAACGCCTGGTGAGCCATCACCTGGTGGAGCACCTGCCAGACCTTCCCACCGCGCTGGCGGAATGGAGGCGCGTGCTGGCGCCGGGCTCGCGGCTCGCGCTCTGCACCCCCAACCGCCTTTATCCCAGCCCGCGCATCTTCGACGACCCCAGCCACCTGCATGTGTACGAGAGGCGTGAGCTGGAGGCCGCGGTATCCCGGGCGGGGTTCCGGGTGGAGAAGTCACTTACCATATTCCCCCATCTATGGCGGGACCGCATCAGCGTCGCCGTGGGGGTCCCCCTTTACCGCTTTTTCGCCCCCCTGCCGCCCTTCCGGGAGAGAGGGCGCAGCATACTGTTGGCGGCGACGGCACCTTGAAGGGAATGGAAGAGACAGGGAAGCAAACGGTGAGAGCAAAAAGCACGTCCTGGACACGAGCCGGAATGAAGGTCACGGCAGTGATGACAAGTGCGAGGGCGAGAAAAGGCGGAGGTGAAAAACGCAGGTGAAGGCGGAGGAACGCGACGTCCTGCATAGGGGGCAGGGAAAGGGGGCTGGCCGGGGCGACAACCCATGGGCGCAGGAAATGCAGGGCGGGACTCGGTTCCTCGGGGGAAGAGGTTTCCTTCCTTATACTTTGAGCTCACCTTTACCCCGCACATCTGACAGGTTCATTGGAGCGAATCATTCCACGAGTCCATCATGTCGACGTACAAGCTCTTGATCGTGAACCATGCCGTGGAGATGGGGGGCGCCGAGAGGGTGCTGCTGCGCTTCCTGGACGCCCTGGACCGCGGGCTTTTCGAGCCCGCCCTCGCCTGTCCCCACCACGGTCCCCTGGTGGAGGCGGTGGAGGAACACGGAATAAAGGTGCACCTGGGGTATCCCGCTGCCCGGCTGCTGGAGGTGCGCAGGAAATCCCTGGGGGGAGGGCCGATCCCGCGCCTGGCTTATCCATTCGATTTCGCCCGCACCGCGTTCTCCCTTGCCCGCCTCATACGCGAGGAGCGATACGACCTCGTCCTCACCAACAGCGCCAAGGCGGACATATACGGCAGCCTGGCGGGACGGCTGGCGGGAAGACCGGTGGTCTGGCGACTCCACGACATCGTGGATCACGACGCTTTCAGCCGCTTCAACGTGCTGTTGTTCAGGACCTTCGCCTCCCTTTTCGCCAACCGGGTGCTGGCGGTCTCCGGCGCGGTGCGCGAGGCCCTGGCGGCGCACGGCGTGGACAAGGACAAGATAACGGTGGTATACAACGGCATCGACGTCAGGGGCCTGTCCGCCTCCCTATCCCGCTCCCGCTCCAGGGAAAAGCTGGCGGAGGAATTCGGCATCGATACCGGCGCGCCGCTGGCGGGGCTGGTGGGCCGCCTGGTGGACTGGAAGGGACCCGACCGCTTCATCGCGGCGGCTGCCGAGGTGTCGCGAGAGCTTCCGGAGGCGCGCTTTCTCGTGGTGGGTGACGCCGTCTTCGGGGAGGCGTCCTACGTGGACGGACTCAAGGCGCAGGCGCGGCGCCTGGGCCTGGAAAGCCGTGTGGTGTTCACGGGTTTCCGCGAGGACGCCCTGGAGATGACCGCCGGGCTGGACCTGCTGGTGCACGCTTCCCTCCTGCCCGATCCCCTGCCCACGGTGCTCATCGAGGCCATGGCCATGGGGGTGCCGGTGGTGGCGGCGGACGCGGGCGGGGTGCGCGAGATAGTGGAGGACGGGGTCACTGGGACAGTAGTCCCGCCTGGGGATGTCAGGGCTACGGCGCGAGCCATGCTCGAGTCGTTGTCCCGCCCTGAAAAGGCCCGGGCCATGGGCGAGGCGGGGCGCGAGCGCGCCGCGCGCCTCTTCGACATAGAAAGGCAGTGCCGCGTTCTGGAGGAGGAGCTGCTGTCGGTGCTGCGTCAGCGATAATGGAGGCGTCGAGAATGAACCCTGCGCAAAGCGACCGGGAGTGCGCCACAGAGCGGAAGGCAGTATCGCGCATGGGCACGAGGGGAGCAAGGTCTTGGAGATGCCGAATGGCCAGTATTTTCCATCCGGACGAAACCGCAACGCATGGCGCGGGTTCCGACTCCCGCTCCCGCATGTTGAAAGGATGCCCGCCCCACGGAAGTATCCGCAAGCGCAGGGCAAAGGTGACGGCATGGGAGTCGGAGTGGGACTCCCCGGTGAAAGCATTACCATCGCGGATCACGCGGGTGGCAAGACAGGGGTGACGGCATGAGGGTCGGCGTGGAAGGCAGGACCCTGCAGGGCGAGAGGTACGGGGTGGCGCGATACCTCATCAATCTCCTGCGCCACCTGGTGGAGTTGGATGAGGGCGACGACTATATCGTATACCTCTCCCGCCCCACCGAGCCCCTGGGGTTCGAGTCCGAGAGGATGGAGCTCAAGGTGCTGGGGCACGCCCCCGGCCTTACCTGGCGGCACCTGCGCCTTCCCCTGGCCATGCACCGCGATTGCGTGGACCTGCATTTCTCACCTTCATATTTCCTCCCCCTCCTCAAAGTTTGCCCCTCGGTGGTGGTGGTGCACGACATAACCTTCAAGGTGCACCCCGAGTGGTTCGCCGCCGACCGGCGTTTTCGCTTCGACGACCTCTTCTGGCGGGAGGTAAAGCGGGCCGAGCGCATCATCACCGTGAGCGAGCATTCCCGGGGGGATATCGTGAGGGTGCTCGGTGTCGACCCCTCGCGGGTGACGGTGATATACGAGGCCGCCGACCCCTTCTTCCACCCCATCGAGGACGAGGGCAGGCTGGAGGAGACTCGCGCCCGTTTTGGCCTCGGTCCCGGCTTCCTCTTCACCGCGGGAGCCATCCACACCCGCAGGAACCTCGAGCGCCTCATCGAGGCGGTCGCCGCCGCCGGGCGCGAGCTGGGGCGCGAGCTGGAGCTGCTCATCCTGGGCACGCCCGCACCCTTCACGCCCCCCGTGGACATCTGGGGGACGGCCCGGCGCTGCGGCATGCAGGACCGGGTCAAGCACGTGGAGTATGTGCCCGAGGAGGACCTGCTGCTCCTGTACAACGCCTGCGGTGCCTTCGTGTACCCCTCTCTTTACGAGGGTTTCGGCCTCCCGGTGATCGAGGCCATGGCCTGCGGTACTCCGGTGGCCTGCTCCAACGTCACCTCGCTTCCGGAGGTGGCGGGGGAGGCGGCCCTCTACTTCGACCCCGCCAGCGTGGAGGAGATGGCCTCCGCCATAGCCCGCCTGGCGGGCGATGAGGGGTTGCGGCAAGAGCTATCGCAGGCGGGGATGAGGAGGGCGGCCTCCTTCTCCTGGAGGAGGGCGGCGGAGGAAACGCGGCGGGTTTTCGCGGAGGTCCTGGGTCTGGGATGAATGCCTTCCTTTCCCTGATGATCCCCCCGTACGTCCGGGAGAAGACCATGCGGAGCGTGAGGGTGGCAGAGGACCTGAAGCTGTGAGTATGCGAGGGATCATGCGTTTTTCTTACGCTCTAAAACCACGCTTGCGGGAGAAGAAACCTATAATGGTTTGAACCCCGGCAGGCGATAAAAAAGATGTCGGGCTTAGAGGACGGCTGAACCCGAGCGGAGTGGTGCATATGTCCCAGAAAAAAAACGGCGAGGAATACCGGCCGCGGGTGAGCGCGGTGATCCCCAACTGGCACCGCAAGAACGACCTGCGCGAGGCCCTCCTGGCCATCAAGGCCCAGACCTATCCCGTGGAGGAGATCATAGTAGTTGACAACAATTCCCAGGACGGCACGCGGGAGATGATCGAGGAGGAGTTCCCCGAGGTGATGTTCATCCAGTCCCCTCACAACATCGTCATCCAGGCGCTGAACATCGGGGCCAAAACCGCCTCCGGGGACCTCATCCTCCACCAGGACAACGACGGCGTGCTGGCGCCTGACGCCGTGGAGCGCATGGTGCGGGTGTTCGCATCCGACCCCCGCATCGCCGTGGTGCACTCCAAGAACCTCTATTACGACACCGGCGAGGTCTTCGACCCCATGCGCTGGTTCACCCCCGAGGAGCACGCCTCGCAAGGGGTGTTCGACGTGCCCAGCTTCCACGGCAACGGGGCCTTGATACGGCGCGACGTCCTGGAGGAGATCGGCTACATCGAGCCCGAGATACAGCTCTACCAGTTCGAGCGCAACATCTCCGCCAAGGCCATCGACCGCGGCTACCGCATCGTCTACCATCCCGGCTCCGTCATACGCCACAAGATCTCTCGTGAGGTGCGCAATCCCGGCCACCGCCTATACATCACCATGACCGGGGGGTGGTGGTACCTGGCGCGCTTCTATCCCCTGGGCAAGGCGCTGGAGAAGTCCTTTTATTACCTGGTGTTCTTCGTGCTCTATTCCATCAAGCACCGCACCTGGCGGGATTTCTTCCGCGGCATATCCGATACCCTCCTGGGGCTGCCGCAGGTTCTGCGAGGAAGGCGTGTGGTCTCCCGCGAGACGGTGCGCAAGCTGGAGAGCAAACCCTACGAGACCTCCATGATCCTCTACGGCTCTTGGGACACGGTTAGGAAATGGCTCGCCTCGAGACGGAAACGGGGAGAGGTTCGCGCGAAAGGTTGAATGCGAGAAGTCTGCCGGATCGACGCTTTTGTCCCCGGCGTGCCGCGGCAGCGCGCACTTTTGTTCCCGGGGGGCACGCTTCGGCGAGGAGTTGGAGGGCGGGCAATCCTATAGATCACGAGAGGTGAGGGCATGGGCTACTTTCAACCGGCGTGCCGCGGCAGCGCGCACTTTTGTTCCCGGGGGGCGGTTCCGACTGAAAGAGAGGGGAACGGTCTATCCTTCAAAGTGCGCAGCGTTCCTGAAAGGTTAACTACGGCGGGCAACCTTTGTGGCCTCACACCGTTTAGAATAGAGAGGTGAGGGGCTCACCCCCGGCATATCGGCGACAAGGAGGCTGATGAGATGAGCGACGGCGCGATGGCACATTTCTTGGAAGACCTCAAGCTGGCGGTGAAGCGCAAGGGCCTGGGCGGCCTGTTCCGGGACATCTTCCTCCATCCCGGCAATCAGGCCATAGCCCTCTACCGCATCTACCGCATGCTTTACCTCAAAGGCCATATCAACCTGGCCTTTCTGGGGTACCGCCTCAACTACTGGCTCTGCGGGGTGGAGATACACCCCGACGCGGACATCGGGCCTGACTTTCACCTCGACCACCCCGTGGCCACCCTCATCGGAAGGCAGACCCGCATCGGCAGGGGGGTGCGCATATACTCCCACGTGGCGGTGGGCGCGGTGGGGTTGCCGGAGAACAAGCCCTTTATGGATATCCGCGACTACGTGCAGATCTACCACGGAGCCATGGTAGGCGGCAGCGCCACTATCGGGGAATACGCCCAGATCGGCCTCAACGCCGTGGTCTGGGATATGGACGTTCCGCCCTACGCGGTGGTGGTGGGGAACCCGGGCCGGGTCATCCGTGTGGAGGGCAAGAGAGTGAACCCGGATGATTACAAGGGATACAAGTACGACCCCTCACACTTCCATGGACCGCCGCCCGAGCATGACCCCGACAAGGAGCCGGAACGCACCGAGTCCTGGATCGACCCCGCCTCTTTCCTCAAGAAATAAGCCCGCAGGATAGCCGCGGTCGCCGTGGAATGGGGCGGATCGAATCAGTGTCGGGGCCTTCATCTCCCTTTTTCGCGGTCGGGTGGTTCAACCGCGGCCTCCGCGCCAGCGGTGCCTGCTCCCGCCGGACTGCCCCGTTG
>JACVJG010000020.1 GCA_015711875.1 Candidatus Solincola jinzensis
TTCCGGCTCCACCCCCGTGATCATGCTCACGGCCAAGGATTCCGACGTGGATAAGATCCTGGGCCTGGAGATGGGGGCGGACGACTATGTCACCAAGCCCTTCAACATGCGCGAGCTGCTGGCCCGCGTGCGCGCGGTGCTGAGGCGGGCAGGCGGTGAAGGCGAGGCGGCGGAATCCAGGGGGAGGCGCTTGGAGGCGGGCGACGTGGTGTTGGACACCGAGAGACACGAGGTGACCGTGGGCGGCAGGGTGGTGGAGATGCCGCTCATGGAGTACCGCCTGCTGGAGCTTTTCATGCGCAATCCCGGCAAGGCACTGGGGCGCGAATACCTGCTGAACAAGGCCTGGGAAGGCGATTTCTACGGCCAGACCAAGACCCTTGACGTGCACATAAGGCGCCTGCGCGAAAAGATAGAGAAGGATCCGGCGAACCCGCGGCATATCATCACCGTGCGAGGCGTGGGTTACCGCTTCGATGCGGGCGGGTAACGGGCATGAAGAGCCTCAGGCGTGTCCTCATATTCAGATACACCGTTATCGTCGCCCTGTTGTTGGTGGCCGTGGCCCTCCTGGTGGTCCTGCCCATCAGGTCCTTCACCCTTTCGCGCGAGGAGGACACCCTGGAGGACCAAGCGGAACTCTTCGCGCGCGTGTTCCAGCCCTATTTCACTCCCGAGGGCGGCCTGAGGGTAGATACTCGGGATTTCGATACCTTCCTGGAAAAACTAGCCTGCGACCTTCCGGTTCGCCTCACGGTCATCGACACCTCGGGAAAGGTGCTCGGCGACTCGGATTTCCCCGCCGAGGAGATGGAGAACCATGCCGGAAGGCCGGAGGTGGCGGCGGCGCTGCAGGGGAGGGCTGGTTCAGCGCGACGGGAGTCGAGGACCCTTGGCAAGCGATTCATCTACGCCGCCGCGCCGGTGCGCGTGGATGGAGAGGTGGTGGGCGTGGCTCGCGTGGCCCTGGAAGAGGAGGACGTGACCCCGGCGATATTCGGGGTATGGTGGATAATCCTCGCCGCCTTCGGTGCCTTGCTCCTGGTGGTGGTGGCGACCAGCCTGTGGACGGAGAGGACCCTTACCAGGGAGCTCACGGCGATGCGCGACGCGGCGGCGGGCCTTGCCTCCGGGGACCTGGGGCGAAGGGTCGCGGAGCCGGGTATCGAGGACTTCAACGCCCTGGCGCGCGATTTCAACGCCATGGCCGAGGAGATAAGGCGCTGGATCGAGGAGGCGGGAAGCGAGCGAGGCAAGCTCGAGGCGCTGATAGACAACATCTCTTCGGGGATCATGGTGACGGACGCGGATGCGCGCATAATCCTGCTCAATCGCGCCGCGAAGAGTATCATGGGCCTGGAAGAGGGAAAGGTACCGGGCCGACGCGTGATAGAGGTCTTCTCCAGCCGCGAGCTTGACCTCATCGTTTCCAGGGCCGTTGCGGGCGAGGGCGTGGACGAGGAGATAGAGCTCCTCTACCCGAGGCATATGACCCTGCGCGTGAAAGCCAACCCCGTCAAGGGGGCCGACGACAAGGTCGTGTCCACCGTAAGCGTGATCGAGGACGTGACCGAGCTCTCGCGCTTGAACCGCATGCGCCAGGACTTCGTGGCCAACGTCTCTCACGAGCTACGCACCCCCGTTGCCACCATCAGGGCTCTCGCGGATTCCCTGCAGGAGGGAGCCCTCGATGACCGGGACCGGGCGGAGCGGTTTTTGCGCGATCTTGGACACGAGGCGGCCAGGCTCTCGCAGCTCATCGAGGACCTCCTCGCCTTGAGCAGGCTGGAGGCCAAGGAGACGCCGCCTAAACTCGAGGAATTCGAGCTGCGGGGAGTGGTAAGCGAGTGTCTGGAGGACAAGGGCAAGCTGGCGGAGAGGTTCGGGGTCGAGCTTGAGCTGCGGGAGGAACGGGAAGGTATCGCCGTGGTGGCGGACCGCGGCCTCCTGAGGACCGCCCTGAACAACCTGGTGGACAACGCCATCAAGTACAACCGCCTTGGCGGAAAGGTGAGCGTGGGGATCAAGGAGGGGGAAGACGGCTGGGTGTTGATCGAGGTGGTGGACACCGGCATCGGGATACCCGCGGAGGAAACGCCCCGCGTCTTCGAGCGCTTTTACCGCCTGGACAAGGCGCGCTCGCGAGAGACGGGAGGGACCGGCCTCGGGCTTTCCATCGTCAAACATATCGTCGACCTCCATGGCGGCACGGTGGAGGTGAGGAGCGCAGAGGGAGAGGGCTCCACCTTCACCATCAGGCTGCCCTCGCGCGCTTGAAAGGAGCACGCCTTCCGTCAAAGTCCCTTGACGCTCACCACACGGACATGATCCAGCCGGGGCGAGGCCGACCTCGACGCGCTCTCGCTCACAAGGCGCGTTTTCCCTACCCGCTTAAAAAGGCGAAAAGTGCGCCCCTTAAGGAGGATTTAACCGGCGTGTTACCGTTATTTTCCTCGCCCTAAACCCGCATTTAACGGCCAGCGCCTTAAATGGGAAACGGCGCGGGGGTTGGCGACCATAAACCCAGGCGCCACAGCAGGAAAAGAAAGGAGGGAAAACGGATGATGGTGGAACAGATCGCCCTCGGCGACCTGGTCGCGGAGTGCCTGGAGCGCAAGCGCGGCAGGGCTCGCGAGAAAAGGATCGCGCTGGATGCCGACCTGGAGGGTTTCAACGTGGTATGCAGGGCCGACCGCATGCTTCTGCGCACCGCCCTCAGCAACATGATCGAGGCGGTGGTCGCGTACAGCCGTCCGGGAAGCAGCGTGACGGTTTCGTATGCAAAGGACGACACACGTGAGCGCGTGTGCGTGTCCAGCGATTACGGGACCATACCTTTCGAGGAACTACGCACCATACGCGACTTCTTCTGCCGGCCCACCATGCCCGAAGCCAGCGAGATCGAGGAGCTAGGAGCGCCTCTGGTCTGCTTCTCGCTGGTCAAGGATATCGCGGACCTGCACGGCGGCAAGGTCGGCGTGCGCAGCAGCGAGGAAGAGGGAGTATCGCTCACCCTTTATCTCCCCCGCCGGGAGCGCGGGGTAGCTTAAAAGGCGGACACGCTGATATCGCTTGCCGTTCCTTGCCCTCTTGCCTGCCCCGGCATTGCCTTTTTGTTCATGCGCGGCCTGGGCAATGGCAGGAGCGCTCCCATCGCCTTTTTCCTGGACACCGCCCTTTCCCGGCCCGCGCTCACCGTTATCGGCTTTGTGCTTTTACGTATTCACACGCGTGGCGTGCGTCATGGTCGGTAACTTTCCCGGCCCGCGCTCACCGTTATCGGCTTTGCCCTGCCGCCCGGACCCGATTCATCCGCAACCGGTGTAACGGGGGAACTGCCCCGACAGTCCCGCTCCAGCACCCCGATCTATCATTGTCCGTTATCGACGACGATGATCCTGTCCTGCCATCCACCCGATTCGAATAAGCGAGCCTGATACGCATATATTCTCGCAAGCCCGGATAACGGCTCCTCGATAGGCGAGCCCCCAAACGTTCGATGAACCCCGTGACCGCACGCTCGATCGTACGCTCGTATGGGCGCCATAAACCGAGGTCTTTCCCACGGCTGGTTACCAGGATACCCACACGTTTACGCGCATGCTCGATCATATGCTGAGAGGATGTACTGCGCCGAGAGAGGAGGCCACTGGAAAACCACACCTGACTTCGCGATGATGGATCGAGTGCTCTAGCATCAAGAAGACAGCATTAGGACATCCACTACGAGGCAGGCGCGGGAAGCCCCATCGAACAGGCGTTTACCTCGATTTAACCGTTTGTTTCACGAGATTTAAACCGGGAGACACCCGTTTTTAATCACCCCTTTCTGTAATGGTCCTTGTGGACGGGAAAAAGCGGGAATCGCTTGGTGCCGAGCTGGTTGATCGCACTATGCGCATGAAGCAGAGTTCGTATCAGGACGCGTGGATACAAGGCGGAGCGGCGGCGAGTCGCTCATCATGGGGGGCTTCGGGAGAACACGAGGTGTTGCTCGTTTCCCATGTTCCGCGGCGCGGGTATAGCCGCGCGTAAGCGGCGCCTTTAAATAGATGAACAAAGACGGAGAGTCGGGGGCGAACCGACAGGTACGAGAGAAGGTACCGGAAGGAAGGACAAAGGAGGAAAGGAATGACGAGAAAGCGACTGGGTATCGTGGCGGTACTGTCGCTGGCCATCGCTCTCACCCTGGTCCTCGCCGCCGCGGGTTGCGGTGATAAGGGTGAGGAGAAGCCGGCGGAGCCGGAGGAGCCGAAGCTGTCCGGCACCCTGAAGCTCTCGGGGTCCACCACCGTGCTCCCTCTTGCCCAGGAGGCGGCGGACATGTTCATGGACGAGAACCCCGAGGTGACCGTGAACGTGCAGGGAGGCGGCTCCAGCGTGGGCATCTCCAACGTGGCCGAGGGGGTCGTGGACATCGGCAACTCCTCTCGCGGCCTCAAGGACGAGGAGAAGAACCTGGGCCTCGTTGACCACGAGATAGCCCTGGACGTGATCGTGGTTATCGCGCACAAGGACGTGCCGGTGAGCGACCTGTCTGCGGACCAGGTGTACGACATCTTCACCGGTAAGGTGAAAAACTGGAAGGAAGTGGGAGGACCCGACGCACCCATAACCGTGGTGGTGCGTGACGAGGCCTCGGGGACCAGGGAGATGTTCGACGAGAAGGCGCTCAAGAAGGAAAAGCCCATGGCCGGCGCCATCGAGTGCAACAGCAACGGCATCGTGAGGCAGACCGTGGCCTCCACGCCCAACTCCATCGGCTATATCTCCCTCGGTTACCTGGACAGCTCCGTGAAGGCCATCAAGTACGGGGGCGTCGAGGGGAAGAAGGAGACGGCGGTCGACAAGACCTATCCGCTCTCACGCTTCCTGCACATGTTCACCAAGGGAGAGGCCACTGGCCTTGCCAAGGCCTTCATCGACTTCGTCCTCTCGGATGAGTTCCAGAACGAGGTCGTGGCCAAAGAGTACATACCCATGACCGAGATCTAGGGGTTGAGGTCAAGGGTTCCTGCCTACGTTCCAAGGAGGTCCAGCCGGAGATGAAGAGGCAAGGGGGGTCGGACCTGGAGGGCATCGACAGGGAATGGATCGTCAAGAAGACCATGCAGGTCATGGCCATGATGACGGTGCTGGGCATAATCCTCATCATCTTCTTCGTGGCCAGGGAATCCATGCCCGCCCTCGCCAAGGCCGGCCCCGCCAACCTCTTCTCCTCCACCTGGGACCCCAAGAGCGGCCGTTACGGCATGCTGATCTTCCTCACGGGCACTTTAACGACCACCGTCGGGGGGCTCCTCCTGGGCACCCCCCTTGCCATCGGCTCGGCACTGTTCCTGACCCAGATGGCCCCCCGGCGGGTTCGGTCGTTCTTCGCCAGGGGGGTGGAGTTGCTGGCCGGCGTTCCCTCCATCGTCATGGGGTGGCTGGGTTTCACGGTCATGGTGCCCTGGATCAGGACGGCCACCAAGAGCCAGGGAACGGGGATACTGGCGGCATCCATCATCCTGGCCATCATGGTGCTCCCCACCATCACCGCCATTTCCAAAGACGCGCTGGAGGCCGTCCCCAGATCCTACATAGACGCTTCGCTCGCCATGGGCGCTACCCGCTGGCAGACCATCCGCAAGGTCCTCATCCCGGCCGCCAAGCCCGGGTTGCTGGTGGCGGTGATCCTGGGCATGGGCAGGGCCATCGGAGAGACCATGGCCGTGGCCATGGTGATCGGTCCCGCCACCGCTTATCCCACTTCCCTCACCTCCCCCACTCACACCCTGACCACCAAGATCCTTATGGAGATGGGTGAGTCCACGGGAGTGCAGCGCTCGTCGCTCTTCGCCATGGGGCTGGTGCTCCTGCTGCTCTCCATGGCCTTGATCATGCTGGTGAGGATGGTCACGCGCCAGCGGAAGGAGGCGGCATGAGCGCCCTCGGTACCAAAACGGCCAGCGAGGAGAGGGTGAGCGTTCAGGTGGCGGGAGGTGTATGCCAGCCCAAGGACGAGCGCCTGGAGAGGATCCTCAGGGAACATGTCGAGAGGCACAGGCGCAAGGCGGCTCTAGCCGACCGCGCCTTCACCGTGCTCACCTGGTCCATCGCTACCATGGGCTTGGGCATCCTCGCCTTTATCATCGTCGCCATATTCGTGCGCGGCCTGAGCACGGCCCTCGACCCGGGATTCCTGTTCGGGAAACCCCAGGCCATCAAGGAGGGGGGCGGCATCGGTCCCATGGTCGTCTCCTCTCTTTACCTGGCCTTGCTGACGGTGGCCATGGTGGTGCCGGTGGGGGTGGGAGCCGCCATATACATGTCCGAGTTCGCGCGCGAGGGGCGCATCACCAGGCTGGTGCGCTTCGGGGCGGATTCTCTGTCCACGGTGCCTTCGGTGGTCTTCGGCATCTTCGGCATGGTGCTCTTTGTGGTCTATTTCGGGCTCGGCTACTCACTGCTCGCGGGCGCCTTCACCCTCACCTTATTAAACCTGCCCACGGTGATGCGCACTTCAGAGGAAGCCCTGAAAGCGGTGCCCGACTCCTACCGCGAGGCCTCCCTGGCGCTGGGGGCGACGCGTTGGGAGACGGTTAAGAAAGTGGTGCTGCCCAGCGCCGTACCGGGGATCACCACTGGCTCCGTTCTGGCCATCGGCAGGATCGTGGGGGAGAGCGCGGCGGTCATCTACACCGTGGGCATATTCGTGCGCAAAATACCCCTGTCTCCCTTGCAGCCCGCCGCCCCCATGGCGGCTCATATCTGGCATACCTATACCGAGGGAGCCCTGGTGTCCGACTGGATGAGGATAGCCAACGGGGAGGCTGCGTTCCTGCTGCTGCTGGTCCTGGCCCTCAACCTGGCGGCTCGGCTGCTGGCGCGACTGCTGGCGAAAAAGACGGGGACGGTGAAGGAAAATGGATGAAACCTGCGAGAACTGCGGCAAGTTCGAACTTGATGGGGTAAACCTCTATTACAACGGCTTCAAGGCCCTGGAGGACATCGACCTCAAGGTCGAGAGGTGTTGCATCACCGCCCTCATCGGACCCTCGGGGTGCGGCAAATCCTCTGCCCTCAGGTGCCTGAACCGTATGAACGACCTCATCCCCGGTGCCCGCGTGGAGGGCAAGGTGACCCTGGACGGGGAGGACATCTACGACCGCTCTTACGACGTGGTGGAGTTGCGCAAGCGCGTTGGCATGGTCTTCCAGAAGCCCAACCCTTTCCCGAAGTCCATCTATGACAACGTCGCCTACGGGCCGAGGCTCTTCGGCATCAGGGACAGGGAGGTGCTGGACGATATCGTGGAGAGCAGCCTGGTCAGCGCGGCGCTGTGGGACGAAGTTAAAGGCAAGCTCAGGAGCTCGGCCCTTTCCCTTTCGGGAGGCCAGCAGCAGCGCCTGTGCATCGCGCGCGTGCTGGCGGTACAGCCGGAGGTGATACTACTGGACGAGCCCTGTTCCGCCCTGGACCCCATCGCCACCCAGCGCATAGAGGACCTGCTGGTGGAGCTGAAGTCGAGGTACACCATCGTCATCGTGACCCACAACATGCAGCAGGCGGCGAGGGTGAGCGACTACACCGCGTTTTTTATGATAGAAGAGCAGGGCGACCCCGGAAGGATAGTGGAGTACGACACCACCAACGCCATTTTCACCAATCCCAAGGACGAGCGCACGGAGCGTTATATCACCGGCAGGTTCGGGTAAGCGGGGCCGGGAGAGTGAGGAGGTAAGTTATTGGAATCGAGGAAAGACTTTCACGAGCAACTTGACGGCTTGTTCGCGGAAACCCTGCGCATGGCGAGCGATCTTCTAGGTGCCATCGAAAAGACGAGGATTTGTTTTGTCAACCTCGACCGTGAGCTGGCGGAGGAGATAATCGCCGGCGACGACCTCTTCGACAGTTACATCGACCGCATCGAGGAGAGCGGCCTGGAGATGATCGCCCTGCAGGCGCCGGTGGCGGTCGACTTGCGCACCATCATCGTGGTCATGCGCATGGCGCAGCACTTCGAGCGCATGGCCGATCTCTGCGAGGACATCGCTCAGGCGGTGAAGCACATCCCATCAGACTACGTCAGCGCCTGGATGCGGGAGGCCATCGACGAGATGGCGCGCCGCGCCCTGCGCCTGGTGGAGCGCTCCATCGAATGTTTCAAGGAGCGCAACGTGGAGATGGCGCTGGAACTGGACGCCATGGACGACGCGGTGGATAAGCTGCACCGCAAGTTCTTCAAGGAATTCGACCGCGGACGGGAGGAGGATCTGGAGGTGGCGGTGCGCGTGGTGATGGTGGCGAGGTTCTTCGAGCGCATCGCCGACCATGCCGTGGACATAGGCGAGCACGTGCGTTTCCTGGTCGAGGGGACCTTAACCCCCCGGCAAGACGCGTTTTAACCTCTAGGTCTGTGCAGTGGCGGGGACCCGCAAGGATATTCCATCACCTGATACACCATCACCTATACCCGGCTCCATGGCTTTGGCGACCCCGGGGGCTTCACGCGTTCTCAGGCTCCAAGGTCTTGAACTCCTGCACTTTGAACTGCAGGGCGAGGGCGGTTTCGGCCGGCTTCTGGCTGGAATCCTCCAATAGAGCCATGAACGCGGCCTTTTTATCGATCAGGCAATGGCGTTTGTCGACGAGGGCGATGTTGGCCTCAAAAGAAGAAAAGGAAAGGCGAGCCCCTGCGCGTAGATCCAGCTTCTGGAGACCATGGGAACCGATGCCCGTTTCGTTTTGCTTCCTTATTCTGCTTGGCTTCCAGTTGCGATACTAAGGGGGCATGTAAAAAGTCGGCGAGAGGCAGGAAGCAGGAGGTTTAAGAGCAGGTAAACGTGAGCTTGTGGTGACGGTGACCGTGATAATCCCCGAGGCAGGTTCTTGCGCAGGCATGCCTTGGAGGAAAAAGTCAAGAAAACGCTCGGTCCTGTCTGAGTGAGAGGCAAAAGCCGGGCTTCCGCGTGGTCAAGGCCCATAGCATCTGTAAACGATCAATCTTGCCCGTACCGTATCGGTTGCCTCTCTCCTTGCCAAGTTACCGAAAGGTATTATAATACTACCGTCCTGTGGGATGGGGTAAGATTAGGATACCCGCCAGCAAAAGATCTCCGGCAAGCGAAGCAGGTTGCGTCGCGTGCCCCCGATTTAGAGCGAGGACATAACAAACGCGGCGCTCCCTTCATCCCATGAGCTCCAGGGAGATCCTTGGTAACCGAAGGGAGCGCGCGACATCCATCTTCGGGTGGATGCAACGGAGGTGAGATGGGTCTAGAATCTTTGCCGCGCCGGGATCCCCGGTACCGGAGCGTTTCAAGCCCTATACACCGGAGGACGAGGTAAATATCTGGAAGCGAGGAGGAGCGGTGTATGGCGAACGTCAACGTGTGTCCCCATTGCGGCGTGCCGCTGTATATCACCGGCCAGCATAGATGGCTGGACAACGGGGTTATCCAGCCGACGCGGGAATCGACCCAGCGGCTGGTATTCTTCGAGTGTGGCAACCTCGACCCCCTGTTCAAGGGGATAGGGGAACTCATAGGGATGCCGGTCGAGCGCATGGTCATAGACGCCTCACGCAGGTCCACGAAGAAATACATGGAAAAGGTCGTGCCCGACGACGTGAAGGAGATGATACGCTCGGGCGATATGGACCTGGACCTGGTATTTGATTCCACCTTCATCATCTGGCGCGTCATGGGATATGGAAAGCTCTCCCTTGAGGAAGTGCGATACCGGCGCGAGAGGGACGACTACATCCGCGTGCAGGCTGAACGGCCGTACTCGGTGCCGCTGGCAGTAGGGAACTTCGCCGGTTCCATAGAAGCGGTAATAGGCAAAGAGCCCGGCATCGAGTTCGAGGAGACCGCTCCGGGGGTCTACAGTATAAATATATTCGAGGCGGAGAACCCACCCGAGCTCAAGCAGCGGTTGCGCTGGAGGGATTACGAACGGCCCCTCAAGCCGGGCGACATCGCCCTCGAGCGCTGCCCCGGTTGCGGAGCTCCCGCCGCCCTTTCCTCCTTTAAATGGGACCAGGCCAACGGCACCATCAGAAGCTCTTTGACCGGGCGCAGGATGGTCATGACCGGCCCTTCCATGATCGACCCCATCTTCGACGAGCTGGAGGGCGAGCTGGGGGAGGAGATACCCCGCGTGGTGGTGGAGGCCCAGAAGCGTTTCGTTAAGTCAGGCTTCTTCGCCGTGGATGAGGTCGCCAGCGAGGAGAACATGCGGCTGCAGCTCGCCCTGCGCGGATTGGGTAACCTGAGGGAATTGAAAATGGGGCGACGCGGGGTGAGCCTTCTCTTAGAGAACAGCACCCTGCACCTCCTGGGGGTAGGCCTCGCGCAGGGGTTGTACGAAAAGGCCTTCGGCGTGGAAAGCGACGTGGAATGGGAGCTCCGCGACGACGGAGACCTGGAGATCCATGTCTGCCCCAGGACCGCGTGACCGGGTTGCCCTGCTTTTTGACGGCGGGAATATGGAAATAGCTTGCTAAGGGTCGCTTTTCCCGCGATGGCGGTATTTCTCTTGACCGATGTCGCCGGGTTCTAGCCTGTCTGCTCGAGGTCTCGCCCTTATTACGAAAACGACGAGAGCTTGAAGCGGGAAAGCGCTGAAAAGGAGCGATGCGCTCCTTCTGGCACGACCGCCCCGAACGATTGCCGCTTCCGGGGCGGGGGATATGTGCGAACCTGCCTACTCTTCATATAGCAATATTTACCATATAGTCCTGCTAAAAGCATGGTTGCCGAATGTTTCGCCTGGCTACCGCTCCTTTTTCGCGTGCTTGGGTGCCCCAGCCGGCTCCTTTTCGGGGAGAAGGCATGTCCCCATGGTGAAGGGCTCGACGGCGGGGCATGAGAGGGTCGGCATGGGGTGGAAAGGCGCCTGGCAGGCGTGCATGATGCGGGTGAGGTCGGGAAACCGGGCCGGATCTTTGGTAAAATGTTGATGCCAGGAAGCAAGTATCGGACAACCACGACACAGGGGGGCGTTTGGATTGGCCGACGATGAGCTTTGCCCGAGATGTGGAGTTCCCTCTTTTGTGGTCAAGGAGATCCTCTGGCTGGACAGCGGCGTCATCGTGCAGAGCAAGGACGTAGGACACCGTCTGGTGCTCATAGAATGCGAGAACCTCGATCCGTTGTTCGCCATGGTTGGCGAGGCGGTGGGGATCCCCCTGGAGCCCCTGGTAATCGAGAGCAGGCGTAAAAGCGCCAAGGATTTCGTGCAGAAGTATCTGCCGGAAGGATTCCCCGAGATGCTGCGCAAAAACCCCTCGCTTCTCGACGCCGCCGTCGGGGCCCAGTTCGAGTCTACGAGGCTGATGGGAATGGGCCTCGGCAGGATGGTGGAAAGGCGCTACGAGTGGGATGAGGAAGACTACGCCGTGGTGGAGATCAGGGACCCGTTCTCGATCCCCCTCTGGATAGGCAACCTGCTGGGAGGCATAGAGGCTATCGTCGGGGGCGATTGGTGGTTCGAATACCTCCATGTCTCGAAGGAGCTCTGCGAGGTGCGCTTCTTCCGCTCCCGGCACGAGGTGAGGTCGGAGAGGGATTTCGAGCGCCGGGAGTACCGTTACAGGCCGGGTGGCGTTAACCTCGAGAGGTGCGCGGCCTGCGGTTCCCCCGCGGTCTTGAGCCGTTTCGTGTGGATGCTCGACCGCGGCTTCGTGGAGAGCGTGTACACCGACCGCAGGGTGGCCATGAACGGCGAGGCGGGCCTGCGCGAGGTGTTCTCCGCCCTCGAGATAGAGTTGGGGGAGGGCATCGCTCGCGAGGTGGTGGACGCCCAGCGGCGTTTCATCAAGGGGGGTTTCTACTCCATAGACGGTCTGTTGAACGAGGCGGACTTCCGCACCCAGTTCGCCTTCCGTGGCCTCGGGGACCTGCGCAGGTTCGCCATGGGGCCGACGGGCCTCTACATGGAGCTGGAGGACTCCACCCTTCACCTCATGGTGGCGGGGTTCGCCCAGGCCCTTTTCGAGCTGGCCTTCGGGGGGGAGAGCGTGGTGGAGTGGGACCTGGACGAGGACGATAAGCTGACGGTGAAAGTGAACCCGAAAAAAGTCCTTGTGTCTATGGGTTGAGCTGGAAGGGTTTTACATCACGCTTCAGGCCCCTATTATCTGTCGGCGCGTAGCGACCCTCTCTTCCCTACGCATACCGAGGCATGACGAGGGTTATAATAGGCCGTGACGGACCGATCGCTTCAACGGCAGGGAAACGTCGCTCGGCATGGAAAGGCAAGAGCCCATGCGATACATCGCGGCAACGGCCAATGGCTCCAGCAGCCGACCGAAGTTTCGTTTTTCATATACAGCAGGGGTGATGTGGGGATGGTAAGAGTTAGGTTCGCCCCCTCTCCCACCGGGCGCCTTCACCTGGGGTCCGCGCGCACCGCCCTTTTCAACTGGCTTTTCGCGCGCGGCCAGGGCGGCAGGGTGGTGCTGCGCATAGAGGACACCGACCCCGCGCGTTCCAGCCGCGAGCATGAGGAGTCCATCCTCGAGGACCTGCGCTGGCTGGGCCTGGACTGGGACGAAGGGCCGGACGTGGGAGGGCCTTGCGGTCCTTACCGTCAGAGCGAGCGCGGCGAGATATACCGTCTTCACGCCTCCAGGCTGCTGGAAGCCGGCAGGGCCTATCCCTGCTATTGCACCTCGGAGGAACTGGAGGAGGAAAAGCGCAAGGCGCTGGCGGAGGGCAGGACGCCGCTCTACAGCGGCGCCTGCCGCGACCTTACGCCGCTCGAGAGGGAGAAGAGGGAAGCCGAGGGCAGGCGTCCCGCCCTGCGTTTCCGCGTGCCGGAGGGCGAGGTCGCCTTCCATGATCTCCTGCACGGTTACGTGCGCTTCCCTCCCGGGGCGGTGGGCGACTTCATCATCTTGCGCTCGGACGGGAGCGCGGGGTTCAACTTCTCCGTAGTGGTGGATGACGCCACCATGGGCATCACCCATGTCATCCGCGGCGAGGACCATCTCACCAATACCGCGAGGCACGTCCTCCTCTTCGACGCCCTGGGATTCGATGCGCCCATGTACCTGCACCATTCCCTGCTGCTGGGGCCGGACGGCGCGAAGATGAGCAAGCGTCACGGCGCCACCACGGTGCGCGAATACCGAGAGGCCGGCTACCTTCCCGCCGCTCTCACCAACTACCTCGCCATGCTCTCATGGTCTCCTCCCGAGGGCAGAGAGATCCTGGGCTTGAGCGAGCTGGTGCGGCTTTTCGATATCGGGGACCTCTCGGCTTCCCCGGCGGTTTTCGACCGCGCCCGCCTTGACTGGCTGAACGGCAAGCACCTGCGCCGCATGAGCAAGGAGGAGCTTGTGGCCCTGGCGGGGGATTTCGCGCCCGCCTGGGCGCGCCATCCCCGCTTTCCGCTCATGGTGGAATCGGTGCTGGATAACCTTACCACCCTGGGAGAGCTGGAGCGATACCTCGAGCCCTACGGGGAGCCTGTCGCCCCCTCGCCTACGGCGGCGGAATGGCTGCACGGGGAGGCGGCGCGCAGGATCCTCGAGAAAGCCCGCGGCCTCGTGGAGTCCATGCCCATGGAGAGCCTGGACGGCTGCCGCGAGATAGTGGGTTCCCTCAAGCGCTCCTTCATGGATAAAGACCTCAAGGCGCGGGAGATCCTCATGCCCTTCAGGGTCGCGTTGACGGGCCGGGAGCATGGCCCCGCCCTTCCCTACCTTCTTTTCGTACTGGGCCGGGAGGAATGCTCCGCCAGGCTGCGGGCCGCTCTGGCGAGAGCGGACGGCGATTCTCAGTCATCATCTTGACGGGCGCGAAGCAGGACGCGCTCGTCGGCAAATGGCATGCTGGAACCCGCCGTATTGATCGGGGGTTATGCCCGGTATGCCTCGTGGCAGACGGAAAAGCCTGGCATGATGTAGGCACTTAAAACCTCGGCCCCCGCCCTTTATAATGGGCCGTGTGCGAGGCTGGAGGGAGAAAGATGTTCGATACCCTGAGGCAGGACATAGAGGCGGTGCGTGACCGCGACCCCGCGGCGCGCAGCACCCTGGAAATAATTCTCGCTTACCCGGGTCTGCACGCCTTGTGGATGCACCGCGTGGCCCACTGGCTGTGGGAGAAAAAGGTGCCGGTGGTGCC
>JACVJG010000021.1 GCA_015711875.1 Candidatus Solincola jinzensis
AGCTCCGCGCGAGCTAGTATAACGTAAAGCCGAGAGTCACTTTAAGGCCGTGAGGATGAAGCACCAGGCTTGGCGGTATCCCGCTAGAGACGAGCCCGCCTCAGAAGGCGGGCTCTTTTGTCCTTCCCCCTGCTCTTCCCCGTCTTGTACGGATAAAAGCGGAGGATGCATCATCGCACAGGCGGGTTTTGGGAGTCTTGTGTGCTCAATTCTGTTTGCGCTTCATATCCCTGATTATGGACTCCAGGCTTCCCTCGGGGAGTTCCTCCTCTTCCTCGACCCCTCCTTGCTCAGTTTGAGCCTGCTCCTCAATGACCTCGGCTTCCTCGGCCTGAGATCCGTAAGCGGCCGCCTCGGCTTCAGGGGTCGGTTGCTCCACGCTTTCAGGCGCGGACTCCCCCGCCTCTTCCACCGGTTCCTGGATGGATGCTTCCTGAGGGTGTGTTTCATCCACCTCGGCGGCTTGCTGCACCGCTTCCTCCTCCACCTGTGGAGTGACGGCAGCGGCCTCCTCGGCCGTCAACGATTCCCCCTCCCGAGGAAAGGTACCAGCCTCCCCCGTATCCTCCTCCGAAACCGCGCTCTCCGCCTCGGTCATCTCGGCTTCATCCCCTACGGCCTTCTCGTACTGTGGCGTCTCCGCCTTCTCGTATTCGTCCGCCTCCTCGCCATAGTCAGTTTCTACCACGCCTGGAACCTGCTTCAGGCTGAGGCTTATGCGCCGGCGGTCGATATCGATATCGATTACCTTCACGTCGATCTCCTGGTTGACCGCCAGCACCTCTTCCGGTTGCTCCACATGGCGGCGCGAAAGCTCTGAGATGTGTATCAAACCCTCGATGCCCGGCCTTACCTGCACGAAGGCCCCGAAGGGAACCAGCTTGGTGACCGTGCCACGGATGATCTCGCCGATCCTCACGTCCTGGGAAAGCTGCTCCCAGGGGTCGGCCTGGCAGGCTTTGAGGCTCAGGGATATGCGCTCCCGCTCTCGGTCGACGTCGAGGATCTCCACCTCCACCTCGTCGCCCACTGAAAGCACCTCGCTGGGTTTCTCGACGTGACACCAGGACAGCTCGGAGATGTGCACCAGTCCGTCTATGCCACCCAGGTTTACGAACGCGCCGAAGGAAACCAGGCTGGAGACCTTTCCGCTCACCCGCATTCCCTTGTCCAGGTTGTCCAGGAGTATCTTCCTGCGCTCGCTAGCGGTCTCCTCTATGAAGGCCCTTCTGGAGAGAACCACATTGTTGCGGTTTCTATCCATCTCGATGATCTTGCAGGTTAGCTGGGTGCCGAGGAAGGAATGGAGATCCTTGACGCGGTGGATATCGATGAGGGAGGCGGGAAGGAAGCCACGCAGTCCTATGTCCAGTATCAGGCCTCCCTTGACCACCTCTATCACCTCGCCCTCTACGGGCTCGTTCTCCATCATCTTCTTTTCAAGCAGGTCCCAGGATCGCTCGTACTGAGCCCGTTTTTTGGAGAGGATGAGGCGCCCCTCCTTGTCTTCCTTCTGAAGCACCAGCGCGTCGATCTCGTCGCCCACTTTCACCACTTCCTCCGCCTTGACGCCGTAGCGGATGGACAGCTCGCGGGCCGGGATCACCCCTTCCGACTTGTAGCCGATGTCCAGCAGGACCTCATCTTTGTCCACCTTCACCACCGTGCCGGCGATGATGTCGCCTTCCGAGAAGATCTTGATGGTCTTGTCGTAGTTAGGGGCTTCGCTATCGGAGTAGTCGAAGTTGGTCAGCGGGGTGGACAGTTCGGGGGTCTCAGGGGGGTTAACAAGGTCGCGCTCTCTTTCCGATTGATCCAGCATACTTTCTCTTCCTCCAAGATGTTTTTTTATCCACGGCCCCTCCTTATATCGGTCAAGGCACACGGATAGCTTATTTTAGCATTTTCCCACCCTCTTTGCACAAGCATCCTTTCTTAAACCTGCTTACGAAAGAGTTACAGCAACTTCGCGCTCGCTCTTTTTCGGACTCTAGCCGACAGAAAATGGCGTCCATCCCGCTTTGAGCATCGCCGGCCTCTCTGGCCGGGCTTCTAAGGCCTCTCGCTGTATCATGAGGACACGGTCACGCTGAAAGCCTCAGGAAGGACGGAGCCCGCAGAAAGACCAAATCGTGCATGCGCGGTATACGCGTCCAAGAAGGGTCTTATGCCCCACGGCAGGAAAAACCATCATACGCCGTCATTTAGCGTCGTACCACGAAGGCCCGCAACTCACGTCTACCTTGAGGGGGACAGCGAGCTCATAGGCGTTCTCCATCTCATGGCGCGCCAGCTCTGACACCAGAGATTCCTCGCCTACCCCGACGTCGAACACCAGCTCGTCATGGACCTGCAGCACCATTCGCGAACGACAACCCTCGTCACGCAAACGCCTGTGCACGCGCAACATGGCAAGCTTGATGATGTCCGCGGCGCTTCCCTGAATAGGGGTGTTGAAGGCCAGGCGTTCACCTAGCCTGCGAAGGCGCAGGTTGCCTTGAGCCAGTTCCGGTATCTCCCTGCGCCTTCCCAGGAGAGTGGTCACGTAACCCCTTGACGTCGCCAGCTCCACCTGACGATCGAGAAAAGCGCGCACGCCTGGGAACTCCCTGAAATAGCGCCGGATGTATTCCTCCGCCTCTTCCTGTTCTATGCCCAGCTGTTCGGCAAGGCCATATGAACTGATGCCGTAGATTATCCCGAAGTTTATAGCCTTTGCCTTGCGCCGCTGCTCGCTGTTGACCTGATCGAAGGGGACGCCGAACACCTCCGAGGCGGTGGAGGCATGGATATCGCGGTCCTCCTCGAAAGCGCGCATAAGACCGGGGTCCCCTGAGAGATGCGCCATCACTCGCAGCTCTATCTGGGAGTAATCGGCTGATATGATGCATCCCCCAGGCGCGGTGGGAAGAAAGGCTTTGCGGATGGATTTCCCCAGCTCCGTGCGGATGGGTATGTTCTGAAGGTTGGGGTTACTGGAGGAAAGGCGCCCGGTGGAGGTTACGGTCTGGTTGAAGCACGCATGCAGCCTGCCGGTACGAGGGTCCACCAGGCGCGGCAACGCGCTTATGTAGGTGTTGAGCAGCTTGGACAGCTCGCGGTGGCGCAGTATGATCCCTGCTATGGGATGTTCCGCTTCCAGTGACTGCAGCACCGCCACATCCGTGGCGTATCCGGTCTTGGTGCGTCGTCTCGGTGGAAGGCCGAGAACCTCGAAAAGGATACGGGCCAGCTGCTGGGGGGAATTGAGGTTGAACTCCTCTCCCGCCAACTCGAAGGCGCGGCTCTCGAGCTCCGCCAACTCCCTGCTCAGCTCTGCCTCCATTTCCTTGAGGACGTCCGGGTCCAGCCTCACGCCGCATATCTCCATCTCCGCCAGCACCGACTCCAGGGGCATCTCCACATCTCGGTAGAGGTCGCCCAAGCCACGCAGAGCCATCTCCGACTCCAGGACGGGGACGAGATCTCTTACCTTAAGGGCGAGCCTGGCTTCCTCCCCTGCATCCCCCTCCTCTGACGAAAACTCCATCTGTGTCGGGGGGGCCGGTCTCTCCGCCGCGCCCAGATGACGTCGCGAGATGCTCTCCAGGTCATGTCGCGCCCCCGATGGGTTAAGCAGATAGGAGGCGAGCTCGACGTCGAAATCCACCTCACCGTGGCGGCCACACAGGCGCTCGCATTGCACCATGAAATCCTTGCCGCGATAGAGATTCCATCTGATGCCCCGCTCCTCGTCCGCCCATTCCAGTAAGGCTAACAGCAGCCTCCGTCCATTCTCGCTTCGCAGGTCCAGGCGGAAAAGTCTGTCCCCTGCCGCCACGGTCAAAGCCTCCATAGCGCCTCTGGTGAAGCCCTCCCCCTTCAGGGTCGGATATATGGAGACCTCGCCTTCCTCTTGGCAGCGGCGTTCCATCTCCCCAAGGCCGCTTTCGTCCACCACCTCCAACACATCGAGGTCGGGCTCCGTCTCCTCGCATGCGACCGCAGCTTCTCCCCCCCGTGCGGGGAATAGCTCATTGCGCAACCTGGACAGGCGCTCGAAATGCTTCTTGAACTCCAGGGAATCAAGCAACCTGTACAACTCGCCATCGTCCCAGGGACGCAACACACAACACTCGGGGTCCTGCAACGGTATGGGGACGTCGCGCCTGGAAGTCGCGAGCTCGCGGCTCATGAAGGCGCTTTCGCGGTGTTCCTCCAGGGCGCGTTTTACCTTCTGCGGGGTGATCTCGTCCAGGTGCTCGTAAACACCCTCCAGGCTGCCGTATCTTGATATCAGGGCGGAGGCGGTCTTCTCCCCGATGCCAGGGACTCCGGGGATGTTGTCTGAGGTGTCACCCTTCAGAGCCAGGTAATCCGCTATCTGACGCGGTTCAACGCCGAACCTCTCTTTTACCTCCGAGGGGTCATAGATCACGATGTCGGTTATCCCCTTGCGGTTGGCGATGATGCGTACGCGATCGTCCACCAGCTGAAGGGCGTCGCGGTCTCCGGTGACGATGAAGATCTCGTCCTGCGGCGGGAGCGCCGTCGCCAGGGTAGCCAGCAGGTCGTCGGCCTCGTATCCATCCACTTCCAGGACGGAGATCCCCAATGCGTCCAGAACGGCATGTATGACTCCCATCTGCTCTCTGAGCTCCTCGGGCATAGGTTTGCGGTGCGCCTTATACTCCGCGTAGCGCTCGGTGCGGAATTCCGGTCTTCCCTTGTCGAAGGCCACCGCCATGGCGTCGGGTTTCAGCTCCTCTAGGACTTTTATGAGCATGGAAAGGAACCCGAACACCGCGTTAGTCGGCTGCCCTGAGGAGGTGGCCATCTCCGCGGGAAGGGCATAAAAGGCTCGATATGCCAAGCTGTGACCGTCTATCAGAGCCCACCGCCTATCCTCGCGCAATTTCAACCTCACTTCCGCCTTCAGGCCCCGCCACAAACGGAGAGGTTCGGGGGCGGAACGAGAATGCCCCGCCCCCTCACCCAAGGAGAACGTGGTTAGATAATAAAACCCGCCAGTGACAACGAAAGCTCCTGCGCACTACGCCCCCCGGGTACAACCAGCAGCTGGCTGAGCCTTTGGAAGGGCCGGGACGGCAAAAGCGCTGTTTAAGGCCGTGCTCGTTTTCGCATGCCGGTCTATATTCTCGCGACCGTCGGGACAAATGTTTTAAGAATACGTTACCGGGCGCCGCCGGACCTCTTCCCGCTCGCCATGGCTAAACGGCTTTTATGTGGTATCGCAGGTATATAGTGGTGCCGGAGGCCGGACTCGAACCGGCACGGGGTCACCCCCACTGGTTTTTGAGACCAGCGCGTCTACCTGTTCCGCCACTCCGGCGTTTCCGCACGTTATTTTAGCACCCGGGAAAGGAAGGTTGAACGTCCCTTTGTCTTTTACCGTTACTTTGTTGAAGCGAACAGCCGCCTTGCCGCATGAAGAACACCTTTCTCTCCATAGGCGTGATCCAAGAAAAAGGCGCGCTTGTCCAAACTCTATGCACGCCGCGCACCCGCCTGAACCGCATGGCGTCGCCGATGCCCGCCATCGTTATTCTCGAGCCTTTCATGGCTCGCTGGTCAGCAACTCCTTCAGCTCCGCTTCCCATGCCTCGATCTTTCGCAGGGTTTCGCTCAAAAGGGAGTGGAAATGGCCGTAGGTAGCGGCCGAAAGCCGCAGGCGCTCGAACGCTTCCAGTATCTCATGGACGCGCTTTTCCAGCACCCTCATCGCTTCCTCCGCCATATCGCAGTAATAGCTCTCGCTCCAACCCATTATCCACACTCTCCCTTTTTTCCCGCGGTCTAAGCCTTGATGGAGACGCTGATGCCCATGGAACATGAAATGATGGCGTCGCGGTCAGGGCGCTCGGTGGCCAGCCGTCTCAGGGGATTATATCCGTGCCTCTCGCGGTCACGTACCAGCGTCCTCCGATGTTCTCCAGGGAGACCATGAGGTTTTCCCCCTGGGATATCTCAGTTGCGGGTCCCGTACCCTTGTCGATGCGCCCCCCCTCGATGTAGCAACGCGCGCTGTAAGCGTCCAGCTTGTCAGCGCGCACTGATACCTCGCTATAGCGGCCCGCGCTTCCTAGATAAAGGGTCACGTTCTGGTACATATCCTCCGCCACCGCCCTGTCCTGGGGGGAGAAAAGCCCCGTGAACGCCTCGGCGTCCCTGTTGTTGGCGGCCTCCATGAGGCGCTTGCATACCTCGCCCGGTGAGGGATTCGCCCATACCGTCAGACTCAGGACAAGCCAGACCACCACGGCCGTCAACGCCACACCGTAGGCAAGTATCTTCCAGCGGAATCTCCGCACCTTTTTCTCCACCGCCTCGCTCAGCGTGGGACGCAGTATCTCGGCGTCTCCCCGCCATTCGCCGGGAGCCACATACCGTCCCGTCATCGCTTGAGGGGAGGTGGGCTTGAAGGCGTCCGCGCTTTCAAGCAACCTCTCAGCGCATAAGGAACAGAACTCAGCGCTCTCGGGGTTTTCAGCTCCACACTTCGGGCACTTCATGGCTCTCTTATCTCCCGTTCACTATGGCTCGAAAAGCGAGCCGTTAAACCTGCCTTCCTGGCTTGAGGGTTTTGGCTTCCTTTGCGTCTTCAGGCATCACAAAGAGGCCCTTTGCTCCTCAACCCATGTATCTCTTCTCCGCCACCCATCCCCCCAGGGCGCCGAGGGGAAGGTAGAGGAAAACGGTCACCAGGATACCCACAAGATTGAATATGGGCACGAAGAACTTGCCGGATATGAAAAAAACAATGGCGAGGGAGATCAACGGCTCCCAGAAAAACACCACCGCCGCCACGCACGCCGCCCCGTAAGCCCAACCCTTTCCGGCGTGCATGGCCTTCATCGAGGCGTAGTACCCCGTCAACACCAGCACGGCGGCGTCCGCAAGATAGAGCATGCCGATGCCGAAGTTAAAGCCTGACTCGCTGCCTCCGAACGCCGCCCCGAAGATGAAAAGGCCGATGATGAAATTGACCGCGAAGAGCAGGATGTAGGCCAGCAAAGAGTACTTCAACACCAGAAGGACGACGTCCGACCTGCCGCGCTTTCTCGCCCAAGAAGGCGCGGGGGCGCTGGCAATGGCGCCGGGATGGCTGATGGCGGCCACGCGATACGCGGCACCATGCGTTTGGGGCTGCCGGGCCATCTCCTGAGCCAGGGCGCGATAGTCCCCGGGCGACACGTATTGCGATTGTTGGGGCGCCTCTGGCATCTGCCGCGGGGCCATCGCCTCCCCGGACGGAGGTGGGGTGGAGGCTACAAACCTTGAAAGACACAAAGAGCAGAAAGCCGAGCCGTCGGGATTCTCAGCTCCGCAGTATGGGCATAAAAGCATCTTACTTCCTTATCTTTAATCCCATCCTATATAGTCTTTTCGATGCAATCGGAAACCACCTTTAACCGCGCCTGAATTTCCGGAACACGCATGGCATATAGCGATCCAGCACGGCGAAAGAGAATAGCCCATACATCATCGCGGGGAAGAGCCATTGCGATATCCCGGTTCTTTTTCCACGCAACTCTGGATAAGCGGCGCTCATCGCCTTGTCGCCGCCACAATGGCCACTATATGCTGCTTTCAAGCCCATCTTTTTGAGCCGCCGCATTACCCCCTGTCAAGCTATTTCCCGGTTGCGCATCTATGCGGCATTCAGTCTCCGCTCCTATCCTAAGGATTCTCGGAACGTCAGGGGTTTCCTCCCTCTTCCTCCGGCCCAAGGTCCACCCTCGCCCCCTCAAGCTCGCGGTAAAAGCATGTCCTCTCGCCCGTGTGGCAGGCGGGGCCGACCTGCAACACCTTGACCAGCAGCGCATCCCCGTCGCAGTCGTAGCGGATCTCCCTCACGTACTGGCGGTGACCGGAGGTCTCCCCTTTACACCAGAACTCCTGCCGGCTCCGGCTCCAGAACCAGGTGCGGCCGCTCTCCAGGGTACGCCGCAACGACTCCTCGTTCATGTAAGCCAGCATGAGGACCTCGCCGCTCTCCGCGTCCTGGATGATGGCGGGCACCAGCCCCTCGGCGTTATACTTTATCTCCACTCTCCTCTCCTTCCATGGCGGCTTCCTCCCCGAGGTACAGGCTCTTTATCTCCTCCCTGCCCAGAAGCTCCCGCGCATCCCCCTCCATGCGGATCTTCCCCGCGCGCATCACGTAACCGTAATCGGCGACACTGAGGGCTATCTGCGCGTCCTGTTCCACCAGCAGCAGAGTGAGCCCCTCCTCGTGGAGGCGTTTCAGGCAGGCGAATATATCCCTTATGACCAGGGGCGCCAGACCCATGGACGGCTCATCCAGCAACAGGAGCCGCGGTCTGGACATGAGGGCCCTGCCGATGGCCAGCATCTGTTGCTCGCCCCCCGAAAGGGTTCCCGCCACTTGGCCCTTTCTTTCCTGCAGAACGGGGAAGACCCCGTACACCATCTCCAGGTCTTTTCTTATCTCCCCGCCGCTCCTGCGGCGGGAGCGCAGATATGCTCCGAGCATGAGGTTATCCTCCACGCTCATGGTGGAGAAGACCTGGCGTCCCTCGGGCACGTGAGATATGCCCATCTTCACGATACGGTGGGGCTCTAGGTTGGTGATCTCCTGACCCACGTAGCGTATCTCCCCGTAGCGCGCGGGTATGAGGCCGGATATGACACGCAACAAGGTGGTCTTGCCCGCCCCGTTCGCCCCGATTATGGTGGTGATGCGCCCCGCCCTTACCCAAAGGTCGACCGCCCTCAGAGCCTCGATATTGCCGTAAAAAGCGGAGAGCCCCTTTATCTCAAGCATGGCTGTCCGTAGCCCTCCTCACAAGCCGCCAAGAGCGAAGGTGCGCTTGGGCCAGTTCAATGCCCGCGCCGTAATAACGATAGGTATCGAGTTCTGCCGTCGATACCTCTGGCATCAGTCGACCTCCGATCCCAGGTAAGCCTCTATCACCCGTGGATCCGACCTGATCTCCTCTGGCGTCCCCTCGGCGATGATCTCCCCGTAATCGAGCACGATGACCCTCTCGGATACCCTCATCACCAGGCCCATGTCGTGTTCCACCAGCATCACCGTCACGCCCATATCCCTCACCCGATAGATAATTTCCCCCAACTCCCTCGTCTCGTAGGCGTTCAGGCCCGATGCAGGCTCATCCAGAAGTAGTATCCTGGGTCTGGTCGCGAGGGCGCGCGCCAGCTCCAGCAGGCGTTGCTGCCCGAACGGAAGGGAGCCTGCCAGGTTGTCCCCCTGCATCTCGAGCCCCACGAGATGCAGGTATTGGCATGCCTCTTCCCTCATCCAGGACTCCTCGCGCCGCGATGAGGGCAGGCCGAGGGCGCAGGAAGCGAAGCCGGAACGCGTGCGGTGATGCATGGCCACCATGACGTTATCCATCACCGTCATCTGCGTGAAAAGGCGCACGGTCTGAAAGGTGCGGGCTATCCCCATGGCGGTTATGTGGTGGGGCGGCATCCCTGCTATTTCCACGTCCTGGAAGTAGATGCACCCTGAATCAGGCTTGTAAATGCCCGTGAGAAGGTCGAAGAGGGTGGTCTTTCCCGCTCCGTTGGGACCGATGATGGCCTTTATCTCGCCCTCCTGCACACCAAAGGAGACGTTTTTCACCGCCATAAGCCCCCCGAAGGACTTCACGAGACCACTGGCACGTATTACGGCTCCCTCGCGCGCTGACGTCGCGGCGCCTTCAAGGGCCATTCAGTCCACCGCCTTTCTGCGGAAGGGATTGACGAAGGGGCTCCTCCGCCACCGCACCAGATCCACCATTCCCTTGGTGATCCCGGAGGGCATGAAAACCATGGTCAGCATGATGATGACGCCCAGTATCATCCCCTCGTAGTTGCTGTACTTTTCCAGCCAATCCGGCACCTCTCCCAGCCAGCGCGGCAACGCCTCCACCAGCTTGGGTAGGAAGGTGATGAGTCCAGCCCCGAACACCGAGCCCCAGACGCTCTCCATCCCGCCGATGACCACCATGGTCACCAGAGATATGGAGAGGAGGACCGAGAACTGATTGGGATCGATAAAGCGCTGCATATGCGCGAACAGGCCACCCGCGAGACCTCCAAGGGCGGCGGAGAGGACGAACACCCTTTTCTTTACCGCCGCCACCGGGACCCCCATGGCTTCCGCCGCCACCTCTGACTGGTGAAGGGCCCTCATGGCCCTCCCTATGCGGGAGTCGACCAGCCTCGAGCAGAGGGCGAGGGTGATTATGGCTATTATCCACACGTAGTAGAACTCGCCTTTGGTGCTGGCGACCTCGAGGAAGGGCAGCGAGAGGTGCGGGATGTTGCGCACGCCGTCGTTTCCACCCGTCAGCCAGGTCATCTCACGCAAGAAAACGAAGACGATGATGCCCATGGCCAGCGTGGCCATGGCCAGGTAATGGCCTTTCAGGCGCAGAACCGGAGCCAACAGTATCCCGAACAACAGAGCTGCCAGCACCGCGCAGGGTATTCCCAGCCAAACCGGGAATCCCGCCTTGGTGGTGAGCAGCGCCGAGGCATAGGCTCCGATCCCGAAGAACGCTCCCTGTCCAAGCGAGACCTGCCCGGCGTATCCCATGAGCAAGTTCAATCCCACCGCGACTATGGCGTATACGCCCACCAGCCGCATGGTAAGGATTATGGGTATGTCAATGGATCTGGAAAGGGGAGTAGCCCACAAGGGCATTAAGGCGATAAAAGCCGTGAAGCCCAGGAGTATAGCGTTCTTTTTCAACATTCCCTTCCAATCGGAGCGGCCAGCGAGCGACCTTCCCGGACTTTCCGGCTCTCTTTCCTCCCCGCGGTGTTTATCGGCCAGCATCTCAGACCTTCTCCGCCACTCCGCGCCCCAGGATGCCCTGAGGCCGCAACAACAGCACGGCGATTAGCAATATGGCGGCAACCGCGTCCTTATACCCGGTGGAAACACCCAGTACCAAGGTGAGGAATCCCGGGATGAGCTCCTCCAGGAGTCCGAGGGCGATGCCGCCGGTGACGGCGCCGAAGGTGTTTCCCAATCCACCCACCACCGCCGCGGTGAAACCCTTTATGCCTAGAAAAAGCCCTATGGAATAGCTCGCGTAAGGGGCGTTGATGAGACCCGCCATGCCTCCAAGCGCCGCCGCCAGAACGAAGGAATAAAGGGACATGCGCATGACGTTTATGCCTACCAGGCTGGCGGCGAGGCGGTTTACGGAACAGGCGCGCATGGCCTTGCCGGCCCTGGTGTGGTTGAAGAAGAGGTATACCGCCGCCACGCTGATCACCGTGAGGCCGAAGACCCAGAGGAATTGCCTGGCCACCGTCGCCCCGGGCAGGGTGATGTTGCCGGAAGAGAACTCCGGGACCTTGTACGCCTCTTTAGGCCAGAGGACACGTCCCAGGGACTTGAAAAAGATGGAAGCCCCTATGGTGGCTATGATAGCCACCAGAACCCCGGCGTGCCGCAGCGGATACACCAGGAGGCGTTCCATGGCCGCGCCGATGGCGGCGGTGATGATCAGGGCCAGCGGGATCGCCAGGGGGAGCGGCATTCCCAGCGTCACCGCGAAGGTGTAGGCGAAAAGCCCGCCGAACATGCAGAACTCGCCCTGGGCGAAATTGATTATGCCGGTGGAGTTGAAGATGATGTTGAACCCCATGGCCACGAGGATATAGATGCAGCCATTGGCGAGCCCGTTTGCCATATACTGCGGGCAGTTCCCGAGGAAATCCACCAGCGATCCCAGCTGAACCCTCCCCTTCAACAAAAATAAGGGAGGAGGCCGGAGGGAGTCTCCGCCTCCTCCTTCCGTGCCGCTGATTTAACCGCTATTCCTTTGCCGGCTCCCATTTGCCGTTGACTATCTCCACCATGGTAAGGTCGTCGGGAGTGAGGCCGTTGTGGTCGGTGGGGCTGTAGTTGAAGACGCCCGCCGTCCCCACCAGTCCTTTCGTTTCCTCTATGGCGTCCCTCAGCTCCTTGGGGGTGGCGTCAGCGCCCGCCCGTTTCAAGGCCTCGGTGATGATCAGGATGGCGTCCCAACCGTGCCCGGCGAAGGTGTTGATCCTCTCTCCGTACTCCTCGTAGTAAGCGTCGGCGAAGTCCTTTATGAACTCGTACTCCTCACTGCCCGGCTCAAGGATCTTTTCATAGATTAACATCTTCCCCGCGGGAAAGACCACGCCGTTGGCCGCTTCTCCCGCCAGCTCTATGAAGGCCTGGTTGGCGATGCCGTGGCTGCCGACATAGGGCAGCTTGATGCCCTTGTCGCGCATGCGCTTGACGATCTTCGCCGGCCCGGGATTGGTCCCCCAGACCAGAACCACCTCGGGATCTGCGGTCATGGCGTTGGTGAGATGGGTGTCCATGCCCTCTTCGGACTCGTCGGTCTGGTATCCCTCCGATACCACCACCTCAAGGCCGTATTCCGTGGCCTCCTTCTCCACCACCGCCTTGCCGTCGGTGCCGAAGGGATTGGTGTCGTAGAGTAGGGCAACGCGCCTCAGTTTGAGCACGTCGGCGATGTAGGAAAGCGCTTTCCTGCCCGCCTCGGTGGCGGTAGGGGGAGTGCGGAATATCCAGGTGATGTCGCCGTCCATGATGTTGGCGCCCGCGGCCATACAGACCTGAGGAATGCCCGCCTTTTCCGCCTCCTGCTTCATGGCGATGGTGGTCCCGGTGCCGCTGGATCCGATGACCGCCACGGGGTTCTCCTGTTCCAGCAGCTCCACCATGGCCTGCTTTGCCTTGTTGGCGTCGCTCTGGTCGTCCTTGATTATCACCTCTACCTCGTGGCCATCGATGCCGCCAGCCTCGTTCAAGCGCTTTACAAAGAGCTTGATGGCGTTGCGCTCGGGCTTGCCCAGCGGCTCGTTGGCTCCGCTCTCCGAGAGCACCACGCCGATCTTGATCGGCTCCTTGCTGCCGCCCTCCTTCTGCCCGCATCCTATCTGCATGAGCATGGAAGCGAGCAGAACCGCCGCCAACAACCCAGCTACGAAGATCTTCTTACCGCTCAACCTCTCTCGACCCCCTTATCCTCCAGAGTTCCCGACCCGCATGCGAAGAAGGTTTTTTCTCCGCACGCTCCCGTTATAGATGTTATTTCTATCATAGCGCCTGCTCTGATGTCCACCGCCGCGGGAGACTTCACTGCCCAAACCGGTCATCACCTCGGGGCAGTCTGGACAAGCGTTTATTCGCTTTGACAGGCCGTCTTATCACGTCATCCTAACGGGGATACCCCGGGAACGCAGGTATTCCTTGGCCTCGCGTATACTGAACTCGCCGTAATGGAAGATCGAGGCGGCGAGCACGGCGTCGGCTCCCCCTTTCACGATGGCCTCAGCCAGATGCTCGAGGCTGCCCGCTCCCCCGGAGGCGATGACGGGAAGATTGACCGCATTCACGACCGCGCGCGTGAGCTCGATGTCGTAACCGTCTCTGGTGCCGTCGCGGTCCATGCTGGTGAGCAGTATCTCTCCCGCCCCCAAGGCCTCGGCGCGCCGTGCCCATTCCACGACGTCCAGTCCCGTGGGCGTCCTTCCGCCGTTCACATACACCTCCCACGAACCTCGGGCGCGCTGTTTAGCGTCGATAGCCACCACCACGCACTGCGCCCCGAACCTCCGCGAAGAAAGGGTTATCAGACCGGGGTCCTTCACCGCGGCGGTATTGAGGGAGACCTTATCCGCGCCCGTGGCGAGCATGTGCCTGATGTCGGCTTCTCCCCGAAGGCCGCCACCCACGGTGAAGGGGATGAAGA
>MU158532.1:0-7096 GCA_015711875.1 Candidatus Solincola jinzensis
ATCTCAAGGGTAAGCCTTCAAAGCTTGATATCGATATCCCCGCTGACCTTCCCGATGGTGATCTTCACCGCGCCCTCCGCCTGCTCGACTATGACCGCCGTCAGCTTGCCCTGGGCGTCCTGGAAGATCCACGTGGTCTCCGCGCTCTCCTTTGAAACCGGGTCCCCCAACTTCCCCTTATACCAATCCACCACTTTGTTTATCTTGTCCTTGGTGGTGAACTCCGCTCCCGTTACCTCGAACTCCTTTTCCCCCGAGGTGGTCTTTCCGCTCACCCCACTCCCGGGCACGTACTGGGCCTTGGGGTAGATGGGCGCTCCCAGGGATTCCTCGCTGGGCACCTCCTCCTGCACCTCGATGGTGGACTGCCCTTCCTCCCCCTCCAGGGTGATCTTTCCACCGCCCTCCTCATCCCCCTGTTCGATACTTATCCTGCGCTCGCCCTCCGGAGTGCTCTCCTGCCCTTTACCGCCCCCGCCGCACCCAGCGGCCAAGAGGGCCGCGCATGACAGCGCCGCCAGGATAGCCGGGATCGCCTTCCTGTCCATATCCTCTCCTCGCGTCCAGCCCGGGTAAATACCGGGGCACCATCCATATCCGTTATGAGGAAGTATAAACCATGCCGGTTCCCAGGCCCACCGGCGCCCCTCGCGACCGCCAACCCCCATAAAGGCTTTTTTGGAAAAACGCCTTAATGGAAATAATATATTCAGTTGCGGAAGGGAAGAAACGATAATGGTGATAGCTTCCGCCTTTCCGGGTGCCGGCGTTTCCGGCAAGCGCGCGCTGGTGGGGAAAAGGAAGGTCTTCATGGTCAAGTTCGTCGTCACCGTTTTCGAGGCCATGATGATACTCGCCCTGGCCTGGATAGTGCTCAGATCCCACCGAGAGCGTTTCCTTAACCGCTCCTTCGCCGCTTTTCTCCTCTTCCTCTCCCTGTGGGTGCTCTGCGGATTTCCGCAGTTGCTGGTCAGCGATCCGAGCGATCATTACCTGACCCTGGTCTTCCGCATGGCCCATTTCGCCGCCAGCCTGGCCACCGGGACCTTCTTGCTTTTCGGGCTGGCCTTCCTGCGCGGCGACCGGCCGCATAGGGGTTGGCGCCTGTCAACCTACGCCGCCATGGCCGCCATGGCCTTCTGCAGCCTTACCGACCTGGTAATACGCAGCGCCGGACAGGACGCGGCAGGTTATCACGTGGAAAGTGGGCCGCTATATGGCCTTTTCGTCGCCTATATGGTCTTTTTCGGGTTCGGGGGCCTTTTCGCCATAGCCCTCAAGCGCTCACGCTCGAGCAGCACCGACCGCGCGCGCGCCTCCTATATCCTTCTGGGCTTCGGACTCTTCCTCGCTCTGGCGCTGCTGCTGGTGGTGGCGCTCCCGGAGATCATGGGCAGGGACGTCACCTCGGACTACACCTTCTTCCTGGCCGTGGTGCCTATCGCCCTCACCGCCTACGCCATACTCCGCCACCGCCTCCTGGACGTGCGCCTGGCGGTGCGCCGCAGCTTCGCATACCTTTTGACCCTGCTGCTCTTCGGCGCCCCTCTCCTGGCGCTTTACCTGGCCTTCCGTTTCTCCCTCAGCTCCTACCCCGACCTGGAGTTCGCCGCATCCGTGATCATGCTCGCCCTCGCCGTCGCCTTCTCCCCCGCCGCCCTGCGCTTCTCCAACCGCCTGGCGGCGAGGATACTTTTCTCCGGCCTTTACGACGAGGTGGATCTGCTGCACGAGGTGTCGGTGATTTTCACCTCCACCGCCAACATCAGGGACGGCCTGGTCTCGGCCACCGGGCTGGTATGCTCCCGCCTGGGCCTGTCAAAGCTGCTGGTGGCCATCCCGGACGGAACCACCCGCGGCAAGGGGAACTGGGTCATCGGCTCCACCTTCGCGGAAGGCAAAAGCATGGGGTATCACGATATGGAGGCGGCGGACTCCGTGCTCTTCCAGCTCTGGGAGACACTGCAGCTGGAGGACGAAGGCCCCAGGGGAATGGGCGACCCCGCCGCCGTAAGGGCGCGCATGGAGATGGGGGCGAATGGCCTCGCCGCCTGCGTTCCCGTGAAAGGCCCGACGGGAAAGCTGGCGGTCCTTCTGGTAGGGAAGAAAGTCAACCGCCTGGCGTTGGACCCCATGGACCTGGATCTCCTGGCACAGTTCGCCGAGCGCGCGGGCATCTTCATCGAGAACTACCTGCTCTCCTCCTATCTTCTCTCGCAGTTCGAGGAGCTCTCCGAGACCCGCAGGAGGCTCGAGGAGTCCGACAACTTCAAGACCGAGATCATCAACGTCACCTCCCACGAGCTGCGCACCCCCCTCACCGTGCTCAACGGCTATACCCTCATGCTCCACGACCACTACGAGCGCTTCAGCGAGGAGGAGCGCAAGCGCTACCTCGAGTATATCGCCTCTTCCTGCCAGCGCCTCAACGACATCCTGGACCAGTTCCTCACCGTATCCTACTTCCAGCGCGGCACCGCAAGGGCGACAAGCAAGCCCACCGATCTGGAATCCCTTTTCGAGGAGATCAAGTCGGCCTTCATGCCGGATCAGAGCAAGCGCATAGAGAGTGAGGTGCGCCCCTCTCACCTCACCGTGCTCACCGACCGCTCCTACCTTCTCCTCCTGCTCAACAACCTGGTGGAGAACGCCTTGCGCTTCAGCCCCGAGGACAAGCCGGTGCTCATGCGCGCCGAGAGGTCAGAGGGAGAAGTCCATATTTCGGTGCGCGACTATGGCCGCGGGCTGGAAAGCGGGGACGTGCAGTACATCTTCCAGCCCTTCACCCGCCTGGAGGAGACGGATAAGCATCGCATCGGCACCGGCCTGGGCTTGTACATCGTGCGCCTGGTGTCGGACCTTTTAGGCATAAAGGTCGACGTGGAATCGCAGCCGGACAGCGGCACCACCTTCCGCCTCCGTCTGCCCCTCTCACGTCCGCAGGCGGGAGCGCGCTAACCGGCTATTCGCCGCGCCGGAAGCGCGGCCCGCCGTTCGGTGTCGGGCCGGCACCGGCGGCCCTGGTAGTCGTGGAGAAAGTGCTTCCTTTTCAATCCGTACCATTCCTGCAGGCTCATCTCCGCCAGGCCGGGATGGTAGCCTTTTCTCGCCAATTGGAAATAGGGCGCCGCCACCAACGCGCACCCTATGTGGCCGCTCGGCACCTCTCTCATCACCACGTCGGCGATGATCTCGCGGTAAGCGATGTCATGGTTGGCGCCGACCCGCAACACGCTTCTCAACATGTTGAGTATGATCTCCTTTCTCGCTCTTTCCCCCCCGTCGCGCAATGCGTCATCGCCGCACTTTCCCACATCCTCCATGAGCAGGCAGGCATGCCGCCCCCTTTCCTCCGGGATTCCGACGGCCACGGCGGCATAGAGGACCGCCCTGCCCTCGTAGGAACGGTATTTGCCGGCACAGGGCACGTGGCTGCCCGGCAGGAGAGGAAAATGGCGGCGTTGGCGGGTCCCGAAGAGCATGCACGAGGCGCGTCGCAGCTCCACGCCGTTGAGGATGGTTATGCCCTCGAACTCGACCCGCTCTCGCGCTCCTATCAGCGGAGGGGCCGCCACCCCGTCCCGGGCCACGTCATAACCCCATATCACGCCCCGGGGGCCGCAGAAGGAGGACACGGTGATCATGTTTATCTGGCCTATATAGGTATCCTCCACCTCTGCTTCGTCGTACGCGACGATGGCATCGAGAAGCTCGGAGCCCGTGTGCGAGAAGGTCTTCCTGGTGATGCCGATCCCCATCACCAATCCGATACAGTATCCTCCCTGTCCGGGATAACCCACGCAGTATTCATCCTCTGCCCCCACCGCGGAAGCGAGTATCTCCTCGGGATCGAACCCCCGCTCACCGGCCGCCTCAAGCATCGGGTTCCAGCCCGCGTCCAGCGCGGGCGCGCACATCCCCAGCGTCGGCAAGGCTTCCATGTCTTTCCTCTCTTTTCCTCTATATTCCTGTATTTCCAAACGCCTCACCCGAACACCCTGAGCCGCGCGAGATTGTCATGCCGCCCTGCGCACCAGGCGGCTCGCGGACCTCACCAGCCTTTCCAGCGCCTGGCCATTGACGTTCTGCGCTATTTTCAGCAGCGGCCTGATATCAGGGTTGTAAAGGAAGGCGATGCCCTCGATCTCGGCTATCAGCTCCGAGAATCCGAGGTACAGGGAAAGGGGGGCGATCTTGGAGTTCCAGGAAGTCCACCCCACGCCCTCGGTGGCGCCGGACCACACCGCCATCTCCAGGGCAGGACGTACCAGAAACTGGATGGGGGACATGCCGCCCCGGAACTCGCGAAGGATAGCCACCTCGTCCAGGAAGAAGACCGTGCTTCCCGAGACGCGGCTGCGTAACCTGTCGTCCAGCAATCCCCTCACGCCTCTCGTCCGGAAGCCGTGGGCTTCCAGGGTGCGGTCGGCGGCCTCGCCCACCGGCACCACCGCCCCCCAGGCAAAACCTCCGACCGGGAAACGCTCGTCGCCTTCCATGAGCGTGAGGCAGGACGGGGATTTCAGCTCACGCCGCATCTTCTCCATCACCTCCCCTATCTCCCATGACTCGTTCCACGGAGGCTCGGAAAAGACGCGTACATAGGCCGCAGCCGCGTCGCGGAGCGCCTTCATCGGCACCTCCCTGGCGCTTCCATAGGAACGGAAACGGTCCGGGCTTCTCACCGGTGCCTTCCCCGGCGGATGCATGCGAAAAGGTGCCGCGAGCGCCTTGAGCAAGAAGTTCGATATCACCGCTCATCCTCCTTTCCAGACTTCATTTTTCCTCTCCCTCGTTTCTCCCCTACTCTCTCTTTTTCCCCGCCCCCGGCCCGCAAGCCTGCAGTGTTTCCGCGTCGCCCGCAATCCCGCTGTGCCCCGTTCTTCCGGCTCGCTCTTTTAGTGATTCATGCCTCAAGCGGGAATTCCTTTTTCGTCACAGTGGGCCGTGACCCGAGGCGCAAGCGCTGACACCGCGCGGGTATGGAGGCCGGGAAGACATCCCCGCATGCGTGGCGCGACCGCACGTTCTTCGTCTCTCAACTGTCCTGCGCGAGTCCTTCCAGGACCACCAGCCCTCAAGGCCTCTCGCAAAGGAGCTCGGCATATGGTGAACGCCGCCGCTCGCGCCGCCTTGCCGCCCCGCGTCCGCAGGGCCAAGGGCTCGCGGAATGTCGTCCCGCATGTGGTAGCCTTAGGCATGGGAACCGGATGAAGATAAAGACATCTGGGAGAGGAGACCAAGCGGAAAGTGGGAAGTGGGATCGCCAAGTTCATCATGACCGTGATGGAGGCAGCGGTGCTCCTTGCGTTGGCCTTCCTGGTGCTGAGATCCGATCGCAGGCGCTTTCTGAACCTCTCCTTCGCGCTCTTCCTCCTTTTGCTCGCCCTGTGGTGCCTTTTCGGCTTTCTCCATTACCTGCCAAGGGAACCAGGCGGCTTTTTCGTCTCGCTCGTTTTCCGTATCTCGTATTTTTTCGGCTCCCTGGCGGCGGGGGTTTTCCTCCTCTTCGGCATCTCGTTCAAGGATGGCAGGCGCCCCGCCAGGGGATGGATGTGGCTCTCGGCCCTCGCCTCTTTTTCCCTCGCCTTCAGTAGCCTTGCCGGCCTGGTGATCGAGGAGGCGAGCTTCGTGCAGGGTCGCTTCTCGGTCCGTTACGGCCCGCTATACCTCCTCTTCGTCTCGCACGTGGCACTCTCGGTGGGCGGCGGGCTGGTCTCCATAGCCCTGAAGTGGTCCCGGTCGCGCGGCGTGGACAGGGCGAGGGCCGGCTACGTCCTGCTGGGGTTCGGGGTCTTCATACTGTTGGCGTTCCTGCTGGCGGTGATCATGCCCGGGCTCACGGGGGTTTACGATATCTCGGATTACATCTATTTCCTCATCGTCCTCCCCATCCTTTTCACCGCCTACGCCATGCTGCGCCACCGCCTCCTGGATGTGCGACTGGCGGTACGGCGTACTTTCGCCTACTTGTTGACCTTGCTGCTCTTCGGGGGTCCCCTTCTGGCGCTTTACCTCGCTTTCCGATTCTTCCTCAGCTCCTATCCCGACCTGGAGTTAGCCGCCTCGCTGACCCTGCTCGCCCTCGCCGTCGCCCTCTCCCCCGCCGCCCTCGGCTTTTCCGGCCGCCTGGCGGCGAGGATCCTGTTCCCCGGCCTTTACGACGAGGTGGAGCTTCTGCATGAGGTATCGGCGGTGTTTGCCTCCACCGCCGACGTCAGGGATGGCCTGATATCGGCCACCAGGCTGGCATGCTCCCGCCTCGGCCTGTCCCGGCTGTTGGTGGCCATCCCCGAGGATTCGACCCGCGGCAAGGGTAACTGGGTCATAGGATACGACGAGCGCGAGGCGGCAGGCGGAGGCCGTTGGGATATGAAGGCCCCAGACTCTCCCCTCTTTCACCTCCATGAGACCCTCCTCGCCGATAACGGGATAACGACGAGCGGCGAGCATGAGAGCGAACGCGCGGAGATGCGCGAGCGCGGGCTTTTCGCCTGCCTGCCGGTGCGAAACCCGGCGGGAAACATAGCTGTGCTCCTCGCCGGAGCGAGAAAAACCCAGGGGGCGCTCGAGCCTTACGACCTCGACTTCCTGGCCCATTTCGCCGAGAGGGCGGCCGTCTTCATCGATAACTACCTGCTCTCCTCTTACCTTCTTTCCCAATTCGAGGAACTCTCCCGTTTGTACAAAAGGCTCAAAGAGTCCGACGAATTCAAGACCGAGGTCATCAACATCACCTCCCATGAGCTGCGCACCCCTTTGACCATACTCAACGGTTACGCCGCCATGCTGCGGGAGCGGCACGGCCGCTTCAGCGAGGAGGAGCGAAAGCGCTGCCTGGAATATATCGCCACCTCCTGCCGGCGCCTCAACGACATCCTTGACCAGTTCCTCACGGTATCCGATTTCCAACGTGGCGACATACACCTGTTCACGCAGACCATCGTTTTGAAGACCCTCCTGGAGGAGCTGAGGTCGGCCTTCGCAGAGGACAAGCGCAGGCGCATAGAGGTCGAGGTGGACCATGCCTGCCCGGCTGTGACCACCGACCGATCTCTCCTCCTCCTCATCCTGAACAACCTGGTGGAGAACGCCC
>MU158532.1:7106-7917 GCA_015711875.1 Candidatus Solincola jinzensis
GACCAGCCGGTGACCCTGGCGGCGGAGAAAGCGGCGGGCGGGGTAAGGGTATCGGTGAGCGACAAGGGACAGGGCATCGATCGTGAAGACGTACAATATATCTTCCAGCCCTTTGCCCGCCTGGAGGAGATGGACAAGCACCATATCGGCACCGGTTTAGGGCTTTATCTCGTGCGTATGGCCGCCGACCTCCTGGGCATCGAGGTCGAGGTGGAATCGGAGCCGGGTAGGGGCACCGTCTTCCACCTTCTCCTGCCCCTTGCTTAACCCTCATATTCACGCAAGGGGTTTACCGGGCGTAAGCCTGCCCATGCGGCCTGACAGGAGAGCATCAGCCGGACGCACGCATCCACACACACAGGATCTCCTAGGTATCCCGCCTCTTCCCGGTACCAGCATGACCTTTTGCCTTGCTTGGCCACATGAGAATCCCGTTTTTGCCGCTTTACTGGCCGCAAGCGAAGCCGGCGTCAGCGGACCTTCGGCTTTGAGGCTGCTTTAACCGCATCTTTACGGGGTATCTTTGCTGGGTTCGACGACGAAAGCGAGAATCCCCTCGCCGTCCCTGAAAAGGGTCAGGTACAGCTCACCCGCGTCGCGGAGCATGCGCTCGCATTGCGATCTGAGAGCCGCGAAGTCGGTGCGCTCGAGGAATTCCTTGAGGAGTTCGATCCGGTATTCATATTCGCTGTCCTCGAGCCGCCCGGTATCCCGCAGGTACTCTTCCGCCAGCCTCGCGTACTCCCGCCTCGCGGCCGTTTCCGCGCAATGTTCCCGGTCCACGCGCAGAACCAGCCCCAGGCTCCGGGAT
>MU158532.1:7927-13547 GCA_015711875.1 Candidatus Solincola jinzensis
CGGGATCGCTCGTCCTCGTCATACATCTTGTTCCTACCGGCGACGTCCACAATCAATGTCCATGCCTTCTCCGCCCCTCCCCTTCCCCCGCCCCGCGGCCCAACCGCCTTCCCCGGCCATTATATGCCCTGGCGCCCCTTTATACGCGGGCCTCGCGGCCACCGCATAGGCAAGGTTCCCGGTGCCCCTCCTGCGTCTCCGTCCCGACCATGCACCTCGTAGCGGGACACGCGACACCGCGACACCGGCCTCGCCCGCCCGGCGCACGCGGGCAGCGGGCTTCCCCATCAAGTGCGAGGTTGCGGAATGAGGGTGATTAACGTCCTGCGCACCATGCGATAACCGGGCGACCGGCAGAAGCCGGATTCTCAAGGCAGGGTTATCTGCACCGGCTCGCCATAGCCTTTATAGAGGAGGAAGCCGCTCACCTGAAAGGACATGTCGGCCATGGCATCGTCCTCCCCGAGGGGCCCGGTGAGATCCGTGACCTTGCCCTCATAGAAGAACTCCACTTCTTCTATCCTTTTGCTCTCCTTGTAAACCACTACGTAGACGTTGAAGCTGGGCAGGACCTTCTCCAACCCCTGAAGTTCCTGCTCTTTCTTCTTCCACTCCTCTCCCGCGTAGAGCTTCTGCGCGGCCTCCTTGACCGCCTGAAGATAGGCGCTTCCCGGCTTAAGCACGTAGGAGGCCACTTCCGCGTCCTCCTCCGCCGGCGTCACCGTCTCCGCGTGTTCGACCCAGTTGATCACATCCTCCGGCAACAAACCCATGACGTTCATGTCCAGGAGAACCTCGGAGGGGTCGAAGGGCACCTGATGCCACCCCTCGGGGTCCTGGCAATAGAACACACCGTCAGCGAGGAAGGTCTCCTGGCTTTTCCCCTCCGGGATCAGGGCCGGGGGCATGTCGGATGTATCCATGTTCTTCAAGTCTATGAGCATGTGAGACTTGGACGTTCCCCCGCCCGCCTGGTGTTCCGCCTTGTAGGGCATCCCTACTCCCCCCTTGAACACCGGCTCCGCGCCGGGAACCTCGGGTTCCAGCAGGTTGAAGCTGATCTCGCCCTCCACGCGGTAGGAAACCACCTTCATCGCCTCCACTGTCGCGGCAAGCGGTCCCTCGGCGACCCCTTCATCCTGCTCGATCTCCTGCCCGTTCTCCGGGGCTTTTCCGCCGTTCTCCTCCGCCGGAAGCTCTCCGCCACAGGCCAGGTTCGAGAGCATCAGCACGGCGATGAGCAGCGCGAGGAGCGGAAGCATGATCGACAGCCTTCTCGCCTCCATCCCTCTCTCCTTTCATCCCTGGTACCTGTCTCGCGATCCACCTGTAGGTCGACGAACGGTGTTCTCTGTGGCGTCTTATCTTTCCACGCCCGCCCATCTCCGACCTGCCAGCGACGCCCACGGAAACGAGTCGCGAAAACCCGTCGTCACCCCTTCCAACGCGCCACAGCACGCCGCATCTACAGGCAGGGCTCCCGGAGCGGGCGTGCCTCCATTAATACCGGTAAGGGGAAGAGGGGAGGCTCATGAGCCCCGCAGGGCGCGGGTTCGCTGACCTAGCAGGGACATGAAAACACAGGAGGCCTTGACGGAACCGGCGCCACGATGATGCTTGCTCCTTCAGCCACGCGCCAAGGGGCATGCGCGGCGGGCTCGGTGCCATCCATGCTTTGTCCACGACCATTTCATGGCCGGACGAAAAGTCTCTTAACAACAATGGGTGACGAGCTACAATGACGGTTCAGCGCTCCGTGACCTCGGCCTGGTTGGAGTAGCCGCGGCTCTCCCAGTAACCCTCGTAATCGCCCGAGATGACCTCGATGGAGGTAAGCCACTTTATCCACTTGTAGCCGAGGCGGTCCGGCACCACCAGGCGTACCGGGAAGCCCTGTTCCACCGGGAGGGGCTCGCCGTTCACCTCGTAGGCCAGCAGGGGATCGGTCTCTTCGATGTCGGCCAGGGTCAGGGAGGTGGTATAGCCACCTGGTGATGCGAAGACCACGTTGTCCGCCTCCTCCAGTACCCCCGCCATATCCAGCAGGTCGGCGAGCCTCACGCCCTTCCATAGCGCCGTCTCCGTCCACCCTTCGACGCAAGGCAAGTCCACCAGCCTTTCCTCCGCCTCCATGGCCAGAAGGTCGTCGTAGCCCAGGGAAAGGACCTCGCGGACCTTTCCGCTCACCGTCAGGGAATAGCTCGCGAGGTCGATCGTGGGCTGACCTTCGGCGGTGCGCACGCGCATCTTCTCCGTGGGCGTGACCTCCACTGCCTGTCCCTCGGGCATCTCCAGCCGCGTTTTCTCCTCCCCGCTCCGGGCCTTGAGGTATACGGCCACCACCAGCAGGAGGATGGCCACCATAGCCACCGACCCGTACCTGCGCACGATGCCCGCAAACTTGTCCATGAGAACAGGGTACCGTTTCCCGCTAGGGTCTATGCTGATAAAGGTCAATACGGCAACGCGCGCCGTTTGTATGGCACAAGTGTCCTTCCCGGGATAGATGGATACGTCTTTATGCCGTTCATCGGGCCGCTGGAAGGCTGACCGGGGGAAGAAAGGATGTTCGCTCAAACCCCGGCTATTTCCATGCGAGCTGGGCTTTCTGGTGGACTTGGGTTTAGGCTAAGGGGACTCCATTCTTTTAGCCATCCGGCAATTCCTATGCGGTCAGGGCTTTCTGGTGGACAAGGGACCACGGAGCTCGCAAACGGGCATTCTGGCCCGGGCGCCGAGGCAACTAGACCAATGCTCAAAGCAGCAATCATACTGCGCGGGACGCCATGCGGCCATACGGAGCTCCTCGCCGACGCGCCTCCCGCCTTTCTCTCTTACCTCGCCGGAGCGCGATTTTCCAACCTCCACAAACGGCGATCATCCCGCGAGCCCTTTGCCGTTACCGCCCGCATCATCCGCAAACCCGCTCGACCCCGCGCTACGGGCGCCGGGCAGTATAAGCGCGGGCGGTCATATATCGTTGTTTGACGCGGAATACAAGATATCGCGTGAAGCGATCTTTTTAATTGGAAAGCGAAGGGAGGAGGGCTGTGCCCTCCTCCCCCGGTCCGCCGAGAGGCTCAGCGCGTGCGCGCCAGCCTCGCCGCCCCGAAAAAGGCGATGATAAGGCCCGCCAGCATCAACGCGCCGAATGCGATCAGCAGGTAAATGACATCGAATCCGGTCCTGGGCAGTGTTCCCTGCCTTTGCTGCTGCTCGGGCTGAGCGGGCTGCGTGGGCTGAGTGGGCTGTGCAGGGGGAGTTATGACCTCCCCGGCTACCTCCGCGTTGTTGTGGAAGTCGATCCTCATCTCCTCGCCGGGGGCGAGGTCGAAGCTCACCGAGGTAGGCGAGGTGGCGACGTATCCCTCCGGCACCACTTCCTGCACCGTGTAGGAGCCCGCCTTCAGGTCGCCGAAGCGGTAGGAGCCGTCGGCGTCGCTGGCAAGGGTGGCAAGCAGCTCTCCCTGCCCGTCGAGCAGGCGGATGGTAACCCCTTCCAGCCCCTTCTCGCCCTCGTCGAACTGTCCGTTGGCGTTGGCGTCCAGCCACTTGGTGCCGGCCACCGCGGCGTAGGGGGCGTTGATGAAGTCGACACGCCTAATCTCGCCCGCCGCCAGCACCAGGCCTACCTCCACCGCTCCGGTGGCGTAATGCCCGGCGGGCACCTCCTCCTTCACCATGTACTGTCCATCCACAAGGCCTTCGAAGGAGTAATAACCACTGGCGTCGGTTAACCTCTCCTCCAGGATCCCCTCCGCCTGCAGGGTTATCTTCACGCCCGCCACCCCGGCCTCGCTATCCTGGTGGATGCCGTCCCCGTTGGCGTCCAGCCATTTATAACCGTGGATGCCGGAGAGCCTGCGGTTCACGAACACCTGGTGGAACTCGTCTCCGCTCGCCAGCTCCAGGGCCATCTCCGTGTCGGTGACCGCCAGCCATCCCGCGGGCACTTCCTCCCTGAGCAGGTAAGAGCCAGGCGTCAGCCATCCGAAATCGAAATGGCCGTCCTCGGCGCTGACCGCCTCGGCCTGGAATCCCTCGCCTTCGAGCATGAATTTCACGCCCGCCACGGGAAGCCGGGTGTTGTGATCTATCTTTTCCCCTGTAACCCTGGCCATCCTGGCGTTGAGGAATACGATGTTGGCTTCCTGTCCTTCAGCCACCCATATCTCAACCGGATTCTGGGAGGTGGGGAAATAGCCCTCCGGGACCTCCTCCTCGACCAGATACAGTCCCCCCATTAGGTTCTCGAACGAGAAACCGCCATCCTCATCGGTGGCCGTCTCCCCCACCAGGGTCATACCCTCTCCGGAAAGCAGCGTCGCCGCAACCAACTCTTCGAGCTGCTCAGCGCGGAAAAGGCGAATGGTGACGTCACCCAGTCCGGGCTCGCCCTCGTCGAGCTCGCCGTCAGCGTCAAGGTCCACATACTTGGTGCCGGTGATCCTGCCCGGCCTGATTTCTTTTTCCTTCACCTCTATGGTCACGTCCACCTCATCCTGAAGGTCGCCTATCCTGGCCTTGTTGTTGAGGTTATAGGCGCCGGCCGCCTCAGCGCTCAGCTCTTTCTCTATCACCACCGTGAAAGGCGCGTCGGCCAGGTCGAGGCTCCAAGGGCCGGCCAGGGACGCGGCCGGGGAGCCGTTGATGGTGGCCGATTTGATGAGATAACCGAGGCCTGCCGCCGGCTCGATGGTCTCGATGTCCTCAAGGGAGACCACGCCGGGAGCGGAAGCCTGCGGCTTGGCGAAGCTCTCGCGGTAGTGGAAGGTCCAGTCCTGCATCCCAGGCTTGGGGGGCTTAGGCTTGTTGCTGATGGTTATCTCGATGAGGTTGCTCATGGCCGTTATGCTCGCCAACGGCACCGGGAGGGTGAAGGTGCCGGAATATGAATAGACGTGCGGCCCCCCCGTGGGGATGGCGTCATCGCCCAGCGGAACGGTAGTGGTGATGCTCGAGGCCGCAGGCAGCCAAGTGGGGCCTCCCGCCTTGTACCATACGGTATCGGAAACCGCTATCACGTCCGCTGGCCATTCCCCGGTGTTTTTCACGAAGATGTTCCCCGCGATGTAGTAGGCATTACCCGCGCTGGCATCGACATTTATGGTGAAAGAGATGTCGCGCTTCTCGCCCACCTCCATCTCGAGATGTGAATGTGAGGCGGTCTTCTCCAGGCTGATATCCCAGCCGGGAGCCCGCACCACGTCAACGTCCTTCCAGATATCTAGGCTGGTGACCTCCCAGGGGACCTGACTGCCCCCACCATAGGTCATGACGCTGGCCACCTCAGAGGCCGGAACCTGTGCTGCGTTCGCTTCGCTCTTCTCGTCTTCGTCGTTGACCGCATCAGTGGCACTTTCCCTTTCCTCACCGCCGACGGCCCCATTGGTTTCGGGGCGCGTTCGCCCCGCGGCCTCTTCATGCGCACGCCCTCGTTCCTCTGCCGTTCCCGTTACTTCCTCCGCCAACTCCTGCGCTCCCGCCCCCGGCGTCGCTTTCTCGCCGCCGGAGGCGACGGCCGGGACGAAGGGGAAGGCGAGAAGCATGGCGATGGCCATGACGGCCAAAACGCTTATGGTCCTTTTCAATATATCGTTCATCACAGATCACTCCTTTC
>JACVJG010000025.1 GCA_015711875.1 Candidatus Solincola jinzensis
AGATATCGCGCGCGCGCACATGGTTGGGGACATACACCTGCACGACCTTGGCTTCATCATCAGGCCCTATTCCTACCTCGGGGACACCGTGATCCACTGGAGGGTCAAGGGCTATCCCCTGGTCTTCACCACCACCATGGAGCAGCTCTACCACCTTCTGGGGGGCGAGACCAGGCCCGAGCCCACGGTGAGGGTCAAGTACCCCTCGCAGCTGGAGATACTGGACCGCGGCGGCAATTGGACGGAGATCAAGCGGGTGGTCAAGAAGGACCGCCTAGGCAAGCAGATGATCTTCCTGGCCACCTCCGACGGCAAGCACTGCGTGGTGACCCATGATCACCCGGTGATCACCTCGGATGAGGTAAAGCCCGCCTCCCTGGTGCGTCCTGGGGACGAGTTGGAGACCATAGAGGTGGGGGAGGGGCGCGAAAGAGGCCTTGAGGAACTGGATATCACCCATCTCCTGGAGGCCAACGCGGTCACCTTCAAGTTCCGCTTCACCGCTGAGGACATACTGCTGGCGCACCAGAGGATGAGGGAGATGGTGGCCGGCGCCGCGCGCTCCTCACGCCCAGCCGCCTCCGCGACGCGGGCGGCTCGCCCCGCGGTGAACCGCGCGCGGGTGGTGATGGCGGAGCCGGTGGAGGTGCTTGATGTGTACATCTATGACGTGACCACCGAAAGCGGCACCCTCATCGCCGACGGGATATACTCCCACAACTGCGGTGGCCACAGCCTTGATTACATAAAGAAATACGGGATCTCGCTCCCCAACATCACCAGCACCTCCAGGCCGGCCAGGCATCCCGAGGTGCTCATAGGGCATATGGTGAAGATGGCCTCCACCCTGCAGTCCCACTACGCCGGCGCCATAGGGTGGGAGGCGGTGAACATGTTCTTCGCGCCTTATCTCGTGGGGCTGGGGTATGACCGCATCAAGCAGCTGGCGCAGATGCTCATCTACGAGTTCAACCAGCTGGCCGGCGCCAGAGGCAGCCAGGTGGTGTTCACCGATTTCAACCTCTACTGGAACGTGCCGCGTCATTTCCGCGACACACCCGCCATAGGGCCCGGCGGGGAGTACACCGGCAAGACCTACAAGGACTACGAGAAGGAGGCGCAGACCTTCCTCAAGGCACTTTTCGAGGTCTACCTGGAGGGGGACGCCATGGGGAAGACCTTCGTGTTCCCCAAGCCGTTGCTGCACATCAACGAGGACTTCTTCCGCACCGAGGGACACGAGGAGTTCCTCGACCTCGCGTGCAAAGTGGCCTCGCGCCAGGGCATAACCTATTTCGTCTTCGACCGCGGCGACGAGATAACCGTCTCGCAGTGCTGCAGGCTCAAACTGAGGCTCAAAGAGCAGGACCTTCAGGAGACCATGACCCCGGAGAGGATGCGCTTCTCGGCCCTCCAGAACATCACCATCAACCTGCCTCGCATCGCCTACAAGGCCAACGGCTCGGACGAGGTTCTTTTCCATGAGCTGGAAAAGGCCATGCAGATGGTGGCCAAGGCGCACCTGCAGAAAAAGGAGTTTATCGCCAGCCTCATGGAGCTGGGGATAAAGGGGCCGCTGTCGGTGTTATGCGATGACAAGGACGGGGAGCCGTACCTGCGCCTCGATAGGCTGACCTACTTGGCGGGTCTCCTGGGGCTCAACGAGATGGTGCAGTACCACACGGGCATGGAGCTTCACCAGTCGCAGGAGGCCCTGAAGTTCGGCCTCAAGGTAGTGGCGCACATGAACCTCACCTGCAAGCGCCTCTCCGAGCAGTATGGCATCAACATGGTGCTGGAGGAGTCGCCGGCGGAATCCAGCGGCTACCGCCTCGCCAAGCTGGATATGAAATATTACCCTGCCCAGGCCTCGCAGGTGCTGAAGGGCGATATCGAGCGCGACGAGTACTACTACACGAACAGCGTCCACCTCAATGTGGAGGCGGATATCGATTATATCGAGCGCGTGCAGAAGCAGAGCCTTTTCCACCCCCTCATCGAGGCGGGCGCGATATGCCACATTTGGCTGGGGGAGCACGAGCCGGATCCGGCGTCCATCAAGAACTTCGTCATCAAGACCTTCCGCAACACCCACTCCTCCCAGATCGCCTTCTCGCCGGAGTTCACGGTATGCAACGACTGCCGGCGCACCCACCGCGGGCTGCACGACTCATGCCCGAACTGTGGCTCGGAGGACATCTACGGGATCACGCGCATCGTGGGGTACTTCTCAAAGATAACCACCTGGAACAAGGGCAAGGTAGGGGAATTGAGGGACAGGGTACGCACGAGCCTGAAAGGAGGTCAAGAAGGTGCAGCACCTCAAGGTCTTCGTGAAGCAGGACTGCAATAAGTGTCCAGCCGCAAAGGAGGTGGCGGGACGTTTCCCCCACACGGAGATATACGACATCGAGGAAGTGGACGGGCTGGCGGAGGCGGCATTCTACAGCGTGCTCTGCACGCCCTCCATCATCGTGGTCGACGAGCACGGACGCGAGGTCCACGCCTGGCGGTGTGAGGTCCCCTCGCCGCGGGACGTGGCGGAACGCCTTAACTGAGGACAGAGATGTCCGCGTTCCATCGCATAAAGGGTTTGCTGCCCTCTAGCATGCTGGACTGGCCGGGGAAGATCAGCAGCGTGCTCTTTCTGGGAGGGTGCAATTTCCGCTGCCCTTATTGCCACAATCCGGAGCTGGTGGAGGAAAGAGGCGGAGGGGATGCTCTGGCTTGGGGAGAGGTTCTCTCCTTCCTGGAGGAGCGCAGGGGCTGGATAGACGGCGTCGCCATCACCGGGGGGGAACCTTGCATCCACGCTGACCTCCCACTCATGTGCGCCGAGCTGCGCTCCTTAGGGTTCGCGGTAAAGGTCGATACCAACGGCTCGCGCCCCCAGGTGTTGAGGGGAATGCTCCAGGGAGGGGTGCTGGATGCGGTGGCCATGGACCTGAAGACCTCCCTGTCGCGCTATCCCCAGGTGGCGCGGCGCCCCGTTGACCCCGCTGCCATATGCGCCTCCGTGGAGGCGATCCTCGAGAGCGGAGTGGAGCACGAGTTCCGGTGCACGGTGGTGCCCGGGCTGGTGGGGCTGGAGGATCTCTTGGAGCTGGCGCGCATGATAAAGGGCGCCGATTCGCTGGTGCTGCAGCAATTCCGCTCCCATACCACCCTCGACCCCGGATTCGCGGGAGCCTGCGGATTCGAGGACGAGGTGCTGGCGCGCTGGGCGGAGGAGCTGTCCGTTTATGTGCCCACCAGGGTGAGGGGACTGGTGGGGATGGCGGCCCCCTGAAGGAGCGGGGTTGGAAAGGGAGCCGCGCCTGCGAGTGGCGGCGGCGCTGACGCGTGAGGGCAAGCTGCTGCTGGTAAGGCACCGCAAGGGTGGAGAGACGTATTACCTGTTGCCCGGTGGAGGAGTAAAGTGGGGTGAGAGCATGGAGGAGGCGTTGGGCAGAGAGGTCTACGAGGAGACCGGCCTCGAGGTGCAAGCTGGCCGCCTTCTATGTGTGAGCGAGACCATGTATCCGGATGGATCCAGGCATATCGTGAACCTCGTGTTCAGGGGGGTCGAGAAAGGCGGCGTGATAAGGCCCTCATCGGATCCCAGGGTAGATGCCTGCGTGTTCGTTGACCTCGGCGACCTCCCGGGCCTAAGGCTTTATCCCCCCATGGCGGCATTTCTGCAGAAGGCCTGCGCGCCCGGATACCGCGCCGGCGGCGTATATCTCGGCAAGTTGTGGAGGGAATGAGCTTGGACAAAGAAAAGGGCGGCAAGCCGCAGGGCGACCCTTTCGCCGACCCCAGCGAGATACTGAGGCAAAGCGACCCCGCGGATATCGCGGCGCGCGCGGGAGTGCCTTTTCAGGCGGGGGAGTTCAGGCTTTCCTTCATGCGCTGGGAGCTCTTCATCTCCCATCCCGAGCTTGCCTTCAGGGCGCCGAAGTTCCTCGACACATACGTGGTCCGCCTGCTGGCCTTCCTTTATCTGGCAAAAGCCGAGGCGGGCCCCCTGGCGAGCCGCTGGGTGCCCTATCGCGAGCTGAAAGACGGCCTCTTCTACGCCAAGAGCTTCGCCGACACGGTGGAGGAAAAGCTCTGCCGCAGGTTCGGCGAGGATCTGGAGGGGATGGCCGCCGCCTGCGAGGCACTGGGCGGCAGAAGGGTGGAGCAGGGCGACCTGGGCATGGTCGTCAACACTTTTCCACGGCTTCCCCTGCTTTTCATCGCCTGGAGAGGCGACGAGGAGTTCCCGCCCAACCTCCGTATCCTCTTCGACGCCTCAGCCACCAACTACCTCAACGCGTTCGAACTGCGCATGCTATGCGGGGAGGTGAGCAGCCGCATCATCGCCGTGGCCGATGGAAAGCTCGAGCCGCCTCCCATGGAGGAAAAGGACTGAGGCGTGGATTTCCCGGCGACGACGCCCCTGCCGAGCGGATGCTGGAGCGGGGGAGGTGGTTTGCGCTTTCTGCGCCGCTGTTTTTACGATTGCCCCAGGGTCCCAAGCTTTTTTAAAGCTGCGATGGCTTCTCGAGGTCGGCACCCTGCGAGATCAACCCCGGTGTCGCGATGACCCGCTTCGGCGAGAAGGGATACGGCCTGTCGCCAGGGCACGCCGCCCGATTCTCCCGACCGCTTCGCCTTGCGCGATACATCCGCGCATATTATAGTTATAAGTGAACTAGTTAATAGTTAATTAAGAGAAGGGTTATGGCGACTTCCAGGATAGCAGCCATGATCCTCGGCCTCCTGGCCGAGGGAGAGAAGCACGGGTATGAGTTGCTCCGGGAGATGGAGGACAGAGGGCTGCTGCGCTGGACGCGTGCCAGCAGGGTCTCGGTGTATAAAAACCTCGCGCGTTTGGAGCGACAGGGCTACCTGGTCTCATGGAGGGAGAGGGGCGGCAGCATGCCGGAGAGGATCGTTTACGGCATCACCGCGGAGGGCGAGAACCGGCTCAGAGAGATGATCTACGACCTCTGCTCGTCCTGCGAGCCCTTGCGCATGGAATACGCGGTGGGGGCGGTTTTCATAGACCGCCTCGATAAGCGGGAAGCACTGGAGGCGTTGGGGCAGAGAAAAGAGTTCCTGCGCGCGCAACTCAAACGCCTGTCGCGGGAGCGCGACATGCTGGAGGGTCTGGGAGGCAGGGCCAGAAACGCGGTCAGGGAACGAGAGGTCGCCGCCTACCGCGAGGAATTGCGCTGGCTGGAGCGCCTTGCCTCCGACATCGAAGAGACTTCATGACGCGGCCTCGATCCCCGCGTCCCCGCCGTGCGCACAAGGTCCCCACCTTGGCCAAACCGTTTTCCATCTCTCTTCAGCCCGTATTCAATGTATTCAATGAAAAGGGATAGGAAGGACTGGTTCATACTGGTAGGTCATGCCTTGCCGTTCCCTCTCCCAAGGCCCTCTTGAGTGACTCTAGCGTTCGCCAGAGACATGTCGCAACGCGGGGGTCGCCGCCTCCACGGCCTCGCTCCCCTCATGCAGAGGGCGCGGAAAGACCCTCGCTGATCGGCTTATGCCTTCATCACGCCATCGGCACGCCTTCTTGCCCGTCTTGGGCGGCCATACCTTGTGAACCCGCGGTGGAGCCAAGGCGCTGCGGCAGCGTGCACAGGGGCGCCTCCACTTCATGCCGCCTCGCCGATGCTGTTAATATAGGTATGGGATAGGCGTCGCGGAGGAGGCGCTTTGAGAAAAGACGAAAAGACCAGGAAGATACTGGATGAAGCCGAGAGGCTGGCCTTCGAGGTGGGATACCGCCGCTTCAACATGGATGACCTGGCCCAAAGGCTGCGCATCAGCAAAAAGACCATCTACGAGGCTTTTTCCTCCAAAGACGAGTTGTTCACCACCGCCCTCAACCGCCGCGCGGGAAAGATCCTGCGACGCGCTCAGGAGATCCTCGACCTAGATAGCGACGCCATGACCAAGCTCTACCTCATGAGCAAGCATGTCGTGGATGAGGTCTCTTATATCAAGCCCTCCCTGGTCAAGGAAGTGGAGACCTTTTTCCCCGACATCTTCGACGTCTACGGCGACTTTTATCGCAAGATCGTGGGGGGCCTCACCGCCATCATAGAGGAAGGGGTCAGGAACGGGGAGTTCCGCACCGACGTAAACCCTGTGGTGTTCGCCTACATGGTGCAGGGCATCGTTGACCTCTCCAGCAGCCCGTACCTGCTCATAGAGAGCGGGCTGAGCCTCGATGAGGTCTACACCGCCTTCATGAAGATCCTTATGGAGGGGATAGTCAAGAAAGACGGAACGGGCGGCGGAGGAGGAGCGGGGGAACCGAGTGGGTCCTGAGGCATGCCTGATTCCTTGCTCGCGCCATGGCGGAGCGATTGCGGCGAAGTATGGGATGCCTTGGCAAGCGGGACGCCGCGAAGGCCGGGATAAGAGAATCGTATGGCGGCCATAAAGCGTAGCGCCGCGCGAACACCCACAATGCGGGACGAGTCACGCTCGTAGGGCGATGTAGCTAGCAGTCGAGAGCGCAAAGGCCGGGCAATAAAGGAGCGAACGTCGAGCCCTTTTCCAACGGCGGCGACAGATGAAAAGCGCACAGCTGGTTGTCCTTCAGGCGGCAGGGCTCGGGGCAGGAAAAGGCGACCTTTTATGCGTGGGCTGCGCTAACATGTCCAGGAAGGGGGTTGATAAATACCGATAAACTGATAAACTACTATCAGTTTTTCCGTTTCCGCATTTAGACAGGTGTTTTTCTGCTTTGGAAGGTGGACTCGATGCCATGCAGTGGCCCGCTGGCGCGAGTAGCCTGTATGCGAGCGGCATTACCGCGGACGGATGTGAGGCCATGAGGGAGGAAAAACGCTCCTTTGCGGGATAGTCCGTGCCATGGCGGCCTAGCCGATTTGGCCATAACGTTATGCGCCGGCAGGCGGCTCTATGTAAAGGCAAAAGGGACGCTGGGAAAACATCGCTCCCGCCATCAGAAACATGTGTGATGAGGCGTGGAATAAGGGAAACGAGATGGAGGCCGGGGTTGAAAGAGGCAGTAGATGAGAACATTCGCGCCATCATCGCGGCGGACGCTTACGCGGCTCTTATCGGCGCTGAGCTCGTGGATATAAGACCGGGTTGGGCAAAGGTTTCCATGCGGCTCGAAGAAGGCCACCTCAATTTCATGGGCATGGTGCATGGCGGGGTGATCTTCTCCCTCGCGGACGTGGCCTTCGGTGCGGCGGCCAACTCCTTCGGGACAAAGGCCATGGCGCTTTCGGTGGGTATCGATTTCCTGGCCGCGCCGGAGGTTACGGGGGAGCTGGTGGCCGAGGTGGAACTGGTATCCAGAGCGGGAAAGACGGGCTATTACCGCATGGAGGTCAAGGACGCGCAGGGATCCACGGTGGCAAGGTGCCACGGCTGGGCGTACCATACCGGCAAGCCGCTGCGCGAGGAGGAAAACGGTGGGTTCGGAGGATGAACGGAGAGCGTCGCCGGTATGCGGGAAGAGGGGGGCGTGAAGAGCGAACGGGGCATGAGGCGCACGCGAGGAGAGTCGCTCAAGGGGGCCTTCGAAGAGGGAACGGCAAGGCATGACCTACCAGTCTGAACTAGTCCTTCCTATCCCCTCCCATTGAATACGTGCTGAAGAGAGGGAAAACGGTTTGGCCAAGTTTGGGGAGATGAGCGACGAACGGGGATAGGGACCGCAAGGGGGAAAGCGGTAGAGAACGAGACGGCTTCGGGAAAGCGCCGCGAGCGCGCATGTGGGGGGAGCATGGCGTAAAACGCGGTTGCGTGGGACCGTATGGCCTGGTCGCGCACAGGGCCTGGCCAAGTCCCGCGAAGAGGGGCGAAAGCAGGCTTCGGATCGCGAGGGGAAGGAGTGCTTATGTCTCTTGAGGGGAGAGTGGCTCTGGTGACGGGCGCTTCCGGGGGGCTCGGAAGGGTGCACGGCCTGGTGCTGGCGGAGCATGGAGCCGACGTGGCCCTGGTTTACAACCGTAACGAGGCCAAGGCCGCGGAGGTCGCAAAGGAGATAGAGGAAAAGGGGCGCCGGGCTTTGACGGTCAAGATGGACCTATCGGACGAGGACTCCATCATACAGGGCGTGAAGAAGGCAGAGAGCGAGCTGGGGGGAGTGGACATCCTGGTCAACAACGCCGCAGCGGGGATCGTGCGCGCCGTCACCATCACCGACATGAGCAAGGAGGACTGGGACGCCGACGTGGCAGTGAACCTCACCGCGCCCTTCCTCCTCATCAAGGCGGTTTTTCCCGGCATGGCCGAGAGAGGCTGGGGGCGCATCATCAACGTCTCCTCGGTGACCGGTACCATGGGTGGCTTCGGCCAGTGCAGCTATGCCGCCACCAAGGCGGGATTGATAGGGCTGACCAAGACGGTGGCCCTGGAGGGGGCACGCAAGAACATCACCTGCAACGCCGTGGTGCTGGGGGTCTTCGACGCGGGGAGCTTCTACGACGTGGCGGAGCCCTTCCGCGAGCGCATCATCAAGCGCGTGGCCATGCGACGCTCCGGCGATCCCCGCGAGCTCTCAGAGGTCATCGCCTTCCTGGCCTCGGAGGAGGCGAGTTTCGTCACCGGTGAGGCCATCGAGGTCAGCGGAGGCATCAGCCTCTTCACTTTTTGAGAGGCGAGGGGGATGGGCGACACCCGGGGGCGGGAGAAACCGCGGTCGAGGAAGGCGCAAGCCGGCAGGCCTGGGATGAAAAACCCCCCCCGGAGGGAAGTCGCCGTGGCTCCCTTCCTGGCCCGGGAAATAAAGCGAGGCGGGGAGGCCATGCATCATAAGGGCGGGGGAGCGGAGAGGGGGGCCAGCGACATGCCGACGGCTCCAGCGTCACTGCGACGAAAAAACGATCGGAATCGGCGTCATCGGTAAGACAAGGAGGCGATATGGGATTCATGCTCAAGCCGGAGCACCAGGCCTTGCGTCGCGAGATCCGCGGCCTGGCGGAGGAGAGGATAGCGCCGCGGGCGGCGGAGATCGACCGCAGCGGGGAATACCCCTGGGATATCCAGAGGCTGCTGGCCGAACAGGGGCTGCTGGGATACGCCATCCCGGAGGAATATGGCGGGTCGGGCGCCGACCTGCTCTCCTGCTGCATCGTGGGCGAAGAGCTGGCCAGGGTATGCGCCAACTCCTCTCTCATTTTCGTGGTGCAGAAGCTGGCAGCCTACCCCATCATCATCGCCGGCTCAGAGGAGACCAAGCGCAGATACCTTCCCGAAGTGGCCTCGGGGGAGAAACTGGCGGCGTTCTGCCTCACCGAGCGCGACTCCGGCTCCGACGCGGGGGCGACGAAAACCATGGCGCGGCGGGAGGGCGACAAGTACGTCATCAACGGCGAGAAGTGCTTTATCACCAACGGCGGCCTGGCCAGAGTCCATTCCGTGTTCTGCATGACCGACCCCGAGAAGGGCTACCGGGGCATCAGCGCTTTCTGTGTGGGAGACGATCCGGGCATCGTCGTCGGCAAGATCGAGGACAAGATGGGCATGCGAGGCGCCCAGGTCGCGGAGCTGATCTTCCAGGACTGTGTGGTGCCGGCCGAGAACCGCCTGGGAGAGGAGGGCACCGGCTTCGTCACCGCCATGAAGACCCTGGACAATTCGCGGCCTCTGGTAGGGGCGCAGGCGCTGGGGATAGCCCAGGGCGCCCTGGAGGCCGCGGTGGCCTGGGCCAGGGAACGCAAGGCCTTCGGCAAGCCCATCGGCGCCCTGCAGGGGGTGGGCTTCATGCTCGCGGACATGGCCACGGAGGTGGAGGCAGCGCGGCTGCTGGTCTACGAGGCAGCCGCTCTAGCCGACGCAGGCGACCCCAACCTCTCCATCTATTCCGCCATGTCCAAGATGAAGGCCTCGGATGTGGCCATGCGCGTGACCACCGACGCCGTGCAGGTGATGGGAGGCTACGGATATATGCGCGACCATCCCGTTGAGCGCATGATGCGGGACGCCAAGGTGACGCAGATCTACGAGGGAACCAACCAGGTGCAGAGGCTGGTGATATCGCGCGCGCTGTTGAGGTGACACGAGCCGCGTGGTTTATCGCCGCTTTTCGGGAGAGAGGCGGCGTCTGGGGTGTCCAGGGAATGTGCGCGCGCGGGGAGAGGCGGAAGGGGTGTAGAACGGAGGGAGAGGTATCGGGCATATAGGAGCGTGGCCTGCAGTGATGAGCCCGGGCCTTCATACCAGAGCCGCGAGCATGGCATATGTCAAGGAGACGCATGCCCAGGCGGCATGGCGGATGGGACCGCGACAAGGCCTTACCTGACACGGGAGGTGCTGAAGATGGCGGAGATGGAGGAGATACGCAGGGGCCTCGAGGAATGGCGCGAGGCGAAGAAGGGATGGCCGGAGCGCAGGGAGGAGTTCAGAACCGACGCGGGCATACCGGTCAAGGATCTGTACACCCCGCTGGACACGGAGGGTATCGATTACCTCAGGGATATCGGTTTTCCCGGGCAGCCTCCGTATACCCGCGGAGTGTACCCCACTATGTACCGCGGAAAATACTGGACCATCCGCATGTTCAGCGGCCATGGGACCCCCGAGGAGACCAATGACCGCTGGCGCCTGCTCTATGAGGAGGGGGAGACGGGCTTCTCGGCGGCAGTGGATTCCCTCACCTTCTCGGGGGTGGACCCGGACCAGGAGGTGCACGGCGCCGCCCACGAGGTGGGCAAGGAAGGGGTGCCTCTCTATTCCATCCGTGGAGTAGAGGCCCTGGTGGAAGACCTTCCCATCGACCGCATGAGCGTGGCCCTGGTGGTGGAGCCCATGACCTCGGCGGCGGTGACCTCCATGTACTTCAACGTCGCCAAGGGGCGCGGGCTACACAAGGAGCAGCTCGCTGGCACCACCCAGAACGACATCCTCACCATGACCATAGGGTATATCCCCTGGGGCTCCTTAAAGCCCGCGGACCTGCTCAAACTGGCCTGCGACCTCATCGAGTACTGCACCGCCATGGGTGAGGCCCCGCGCTGGAACCCCATCAACTTCACCACTTACAACTACCGCGAGGGGGGCATCGACGCGGTGCAGGAGATAGGCATGGGGTTGGCCAACGCCGTGGCCCACATCGAGGAGTTGCTGCGCCGCGGCTGGAAGATAGACGATTTCGTGCACCGCCTGGCCTTCCACCTCTCCGCCCACCGCGACTTCTTCGAGGAGATCGCCAAGTACCGCGCCGCCCGCAAGCTCTGGTACCGCCTCATGAAGGAGCGTTACAAGCCCGATAACCCCGACGCCTACCGCTTCCGCTTCCACGTGCAGACGGCGGGGAGCTCCCTCACCGCTCAGCAGCCCATGGTGAACATCATCCGCACCGCCTATCAGGCCCTGGAGGCGGTGCTGGGGGGAACGCAGTCCCTGCACACCAACTCCTACGACGAGGCCATCTGCCTGCCCTCGGAGGAGTCGGTGCGCCTGGCGGTGCGCACCCAGGAGCTCATCCAGGAGGAGACGGGGGTAGCCAACGTGGTGGATCCCCTGGCCGGCTCCTACTACGTGGAGGCCCTCACGCGCGAGCTGGAGGAGCGCATCTGGGATTACTTCCTGCGCATCGAGGAGATGGGAGGGGTGGTGGAGGCCCTGAACACCGGTTGGCTGTTCAACGAGATGAGCAAGGCCTTCAACAAACGACGCCGGGACCAGGAGTGCGGGGAGGAGAGGGTCATCGGCGTGAACTGCTATGTCATGGAGGATGAGGCGCCCACCCCGCCCTTCCGAACCAACCCGCGCGCGGCGGAGATAGAGAAAGAGCGCCTGAGAGCCCTGAAGGCGGAGCGGGACAACCGCAGGGTGGCGGCCCTGCTGGACCGCCTGCGCGGGGTGTGCGAGCGCAGGGAGAACGTGCTTCCGGTGGTCAGCGAGCTCACAGCCGCCGGCGCCACCCTGGGGGAGATAACCGGGGTGTACCGCGAGGTCTGGGGCATCTGGCAGCTGCCCTTCGTGGCCTGAGAGGGGGAAGAGATGGAAAAGAAAACCAGGGTGCTGCTCTTCAAGCCGGGGCTGGACGGGCACTGGCGCGGCATCATGACCGTCTCCAAGGCCCTCTCCGAGGCGGGCATGGAGACCATCTTCTTCGGGTTCAAGACCGTGGAGGGTGTGGTAGAGGCGGCCATCCAGGAGGACGTGGACGTCATCGGCTTTTCGGTGCACTCGGGCGCGCACCTGGAATGGGCGCGGGAGCTGGTGCGGGAGCTGGAGGGAAAAGGGGTTCGCGACGATTTCCTCCTCCTCGTGGGGGGCGTCTTCCCGGAGCAGGATCACGCGGAGCTCAAGGAGATCGGCATGGACGGGGTCTTCGGGCCGGGAACGGTGACCGCGGACATCGTGAGGTTCATCGAGGAGAACCTGGGGCGCAAAGTGTCGGGGTGACTCTGCGCGTGGCCGGCCCAAGAAGCTTGAAAGGCTGCGTGGAGACGCGGCTACCTTCCAGCGGATACGGAAAACGGTCTTGCCTCGGCGCACGATCCCTGTAAGCGGTTCTCGACCACGGTTGCCGGAGCGCCGGTTTGGGATGCGGCCCCGTAAAGGAAGCGGGCGATAAAGGCCGTGGCCCGAAAGTCGATGGCGGCTTGTTGAGTATAAGGAATCCGGGGACGGAGGAGGGGAGAGGGGGATAAAGGAGAGCCGCAAGCGTCAAGCCGATCCGCTGGGCGCCGGTCGCAAAGAAAAGCGGGGGAGGGAAGAGGCGGTAAGTGGAGAGGCGCAGGGATATCAAGGGGCATGCCGGGAGCGGTTCGGGGATGGATCGGATTCCGGCGGTTCGATGAGCAAGGAGGTCGCATGATGTCTGGCAAGAGAAAGATCGGAAGGGGAGTGGCCATCGTCGGCGCGGGCATGTCCAACTTCGGCATGTTCCCCGACAAGGACTCAAAGGACCTCTTCGCGGAGGCCTTCAGCGAGATGCTGGCCAGCGTGGACAAGGGATTCGACCCCGCCGACATCCAGGCGGCGTGGATAGGGAACTTCAGCAACGACTTCTTTGTGCACCAGGCGCACTGGGGGCCGATAATCGCCGACCTCACGGGCATCGTGCCCAGGGCGGTGACCAGGACGGAGGGAGCCTGCGCCTCCAGCACCCTGGCCATGCGGGACGGGCTCATGGCCATAGCCTCCGGCATGTACGACATCGTGCTGGCGGGCGGGGTGGAGGAGATGTCCAAGTGCACCACCGAGGAGGTCACCGAG
>JACVJG010000026.1 GCA_015711875.1 Candidatus Solincola jinzensis
GGGGAGCTGATAGTGGCAGGGCTGCATCTCATCGCCTGCCTGATGCTGGTCATACGATAGAGGGCCGAGGCAGGGGCCGGGGGACGTCCGGGTTGCCAGCCGGTTCTTCACGCGACATGCCCATGTCCTTTCCCTGATATGTGGGGTTCGAGCCTCGCCAGCCGTGTTCCTGCGCCTTCCTGCCGCCCGTTTATCAGGCCTGCATAAGGGTAGAATCTTTACAGGTCGGCCGCTTTTCGCGCCGTCGTGGCCTACCGCTTGATGTCATGGAGGTGATCGCTTGAGCGAGACATCGGGAAGCAACGGGACGATGCTGGAGCTGCGAGACCTGCGCGTGGAGGTGGAGGGGAAGGAGATACTGCGTGGGGTGAACCTGGCCATCAGGAGCGGCGAGACCCACGTCCTCTTCGGGCCCAACGGCTCAGGTAAGACCACCCTACTCATGGCGATCATGGGCTTTCCGCGCTACCGCGTCACCGGGGGTGGGATTTTCCTGGCGGGCGAGGATATCACCGCCCTTCCCCCTCACGAGAGGGCGAGGCGCGGCATAGGCATGATGTTCCAGCGCCCGCCCACGGTGCGCGGGGTATCCCTGGAGCAGATGGCCTCTATCTGCTCGCGTGACGATATGGACGTGCGGGCGGTGGCGGAAGAGCTCAACCTCGCCGAGTTCCTGGCGCGGGACGTCAACCACGGCTTCTCGGGGGGCGAGATAAAGCGCTCCGAGCTGTTGCAGCTGATGGCGCAGAGCCCCGAGGTGGTGCTCTTGGACGAGCCCGAGTCCGGCGTGGATATGGAGAACCTGCAGCTGGTGGGGAAGGCCATCCGCATACTGCTGCAGAAGGACCTGCGCCGAAAGCGCAGGAAGTGCGGCCTCATCATCACCCACACCGGCTACATCCTTGACTACGTGGAGGCAGACCAGGGGCACGTGCTCTGCGAGGGCACCATTGTGTGCTCCGGCAATCCCCGGGAGCAGCTCGAGGGCATCCGCAGGTACGGTTTCGAGGAGTGCGCGAAATGCACGCGATAGAGGAGATAAAGGAAAGGGCGAGGGCGGCGGCGCAGAAGCCGGCCGCCTTCGGCAGCGACCTGGACTTGTGCGCATACACCGCCCAGCCGGGCGAGTGCGCCTACGTGGAATCGCTTGAGGAGCTCGAAGACCTGAGCGAGGAGGAGCTCGCCCGCGCAGGAGTGGAAAAAAGCGGCAAGGAGAGGTCCGGCTCCTTCGTGCAGATAGACGGGACCATCGTCCACCGCAAGGCGATGGAAAAGGGCCTGGAGATCCTGGGGACCCGCGAGGCCCTGGAAAAATATGACTGGCTGTGGGATTACTACTGGAAGGCGGTGGCGGTGGACGCCGACAAGTACACCGCCGACGTGGAGCTCAACCCCTTCGAAGGGTATTTCATGCGCGCCATGCCGGGTTCGCGTACCATCTACCCCCTACAGGCCTGCCTGTACATCCGCGAGCCACGTTTCGTGCAGCGGGTGCACAACATCATCATCGCCGAGGAGGGCTCGGAGCTGCACATCATCACCGGCTGCGCCAGCCGCCACGAGATAGAGATGGGCCTTCACTTGGGGGTGTCCGAGTTCTACGTCAAGAAGGACGCCCGCATCACCTTCACCATGGTGCATAACTGGGCCGAGGGCATGGACGTGAGGCCGCGCACCGGCGTGGTGGTTGAGGAGGGCGGGCTCTTCATGTCCAACTACATCTGTATGGAGGCGGTGCGCAGCCTGCAGGCCTACCCCACGGCGCGGCTCACCGGCCCGGGCGCCACGGCGCGGTTCAACTCCATAGTGGTGGGGCAGCCGGGGAGCGAGATCGACCTGGGGTCGCGGGTGATCCTGGGGGCGCCGGGTTGCAGCGCGGAGATAATCTCCCGCGCCGTCACCAAAGGGGGGAGAGTGGTGGCTCGCGGCCACCTAAAGGGAGAGACCGGGGGCATCAAGGCGCACCTGGAATGCCACGGCCTCATCCTGGAGGAGGGCGGCCTTATCTACGCCGTCCCGGAGCTGGAGGGCGACCACCCAGACGTCGACATGTCCCACGAGGCGGCGGTGGGGAAGATAGCCCAGGAGGAGGTGGAGTACCTCATGGCCCGCGGTCTCAGCGAGGAGGAGGCCACGGCGGTCATCGTGCGCGGTTTCCTGAACGTGAAGATAGAGGGCCTGCCGCCCCTGCTGGAGCGGGAGATGCGCAGGATGATGGAGCTATCGGAGAGCAAGGCTCTCTAGGGCGAGAAAGGTGGCGTTCATCGCATCGCCGCGCGCGGGCCGGCGTCGCTTGCGGGTGCCTGCCCCTGGCTGCGCTAACACCGTTCGCCGGCTGGGAGGGTGGTGAGAGGCGGATGAAGGCGGCCTCTGTCCCGGTCTTTTTTCCTCTGACCTGAGGGAGCGCGGCGTCCCGCGGGCGTGAAGGCGTCGTGAGGATCTCGAGCGGCGGCCTCTGTTCGGCTTGCGCGAAGCTCTGTTTGTCCAGGCGGGAGCATGAAAGCCTCGATAAGGCGATGGAGAAAGTTGTTTTCGGGCCGGTGCCGTCTCTCCGTGGTATTCACGGGCAGCCGGTCGGAAGCCGAGCTGGTGATGCGTTTCCTCGAGGAAGAAGGCTTCCATCCCCTGGAATGGGCGGACACCCCGGCCGCCGCTTATAGCGGCCCCATCGGCATGGCGCGTGTGGTGGTGCCGCCGCGGGAGGCGGAGGCCGCCAGGTCTCTCATAGCGTCCCTGCGTGAAGCCGGACGCGAGGGGGAGCGTGAGGAGGACGCCTGAGCTCAGGCTCCTCTCCCGGCGGGGAGGTTTTTCCAGGCCGGGACAGACAGCCGTTGCCGTGAGCATGCGATAAAGCGTCCCGTGATTCCCCCATTCCCATCAATGGCTTTTCACGGAAAGGCCGGCCGTTGCCATGAGCACGCAATAGGGACCCAATCCCTCTGACGACAGGGAGGCATTCACCTTAAACTCCTGCTCTTCTTTCCCGCTATCTCTCTGCGCCGTTCCGGGAGGCTGGCGGGAACGCGGGCGGATCGCCCGCGAGAGAGACCATCCGAGGTAATCTTCCGGGGGATTGTTGTCGATATACGTTACGTGGAAGCACATCAGCCCGCCTTTCCGCCGGCTGTGGTATATTTCTGGTAAGCCGGAAGGGCCGGCGGGAACGCGAAAAAGAGGGAGACGAAAAGAGAGGAAGCGGGAGGTTGAAGAGGGCGATCATCATCCTGGTTGCTGTCATGCTCTGCGCCGGCGGGGTGGTGGCGGCGGCATGGAGCGTATCCGGCGATGGAGGCGGCGAGGACGCGGCCGCTTCCGCCGATTCCGCGGCCGAGTTGTCTTTCCAGCATGAGCTCGCCGAGACGGTATCCCCCGACGGAGCAGCGGCGAGCCAGGAGGAAGCGCTCGAGGAGGACGAGGCCGTGGCCTCCGGTGTGGAGGGCGCGGCCAGCGAGGGCATGACGGGAGAGGATTTCGCCTACACCAGCCCCGACCAGCGCTACGTCACCGAGACTCAGCGCCACCAGAACTTCTTCCGCGCCGTGGGTGAGGGCAGAGTGCTGCGCATGGAGGTGGTGAGCGCCGACGTGCGTCCCGTGGGCGACCCCGACACCTCCTATATCAAGTTCGTCCTCACCACCTCTGACGGGGGTTCGGCGGGCGGCACCATGGTGATGAAATACGATGCCGGCATGTGGAGGATCGCCGCTTTCAGTCAGCTCACCGGGGACCTCCAGGGTGGCACCAATTACCAGGTGCCGCGGAGCTTCGAGGACGTGCTGGCGCGTGAGATAGCGGAGCTGCAGCCCTTCCTGACCAAGATCGCGGAGGGAAGGTTCGCCTACATGGAGGTGCACGGCGTCAGCCGGCCAAGCGAGAACGAGACCGTGTTGACGGGGGTGGTGGCGGGGAAGAGCGGAAAGGTGGTGCCGGCTGAGATGCGCCTGCGCAGGGATTACGGCATCTGGCACCTGACCTATATCACCAATCCGCAGTGACCTATTCTTTTCCATGTGCCGGTGGAGGGGGAATTGAAGAGAAGCGCGAGATGCGCGGAAAGGGAAAGGGCCAGGATGCGCATGCTGTTCCCCGTGGCGCTCCTGGCTTTTCTGCTGGTGTTTGTGGCGGGCCCCTCCGCCGCGTGGTCTTTCGCGACACCGAAGCCCGGCGGCGCGCGGGACTGCGGCTCCATGCGACAGCCCGGGTATGCGGCGGGTGAAGTGGCGTCGGAAGGCAAAGGGCAGGATTTCTCCGACCCGCTGGGCCGGCTCCCGGCTACTCCCGAGGAAGCGCACGGCAGGCTGGAGGGCAAACGGCCCGGATGGCCTGAACGTGCTGGGGCTGGTGCGGAAGACGAGCGCCCGGGCGCGGCCTCGGTGCAAGCGGGCATCAATATCTCCATTCCCTTCAACACCGTGGAAGGTCACACCACTCACGCCAACGCGGGCGTGAGGGTGGAACTGTGGCGTGGGGGAGCCAAGGTATCCACCATCGACACCGCCACCAACGACGCCAGATGGTTCTATGCCGACTTCGACGACGCGGGCAAGGATATCGTCTCCGGAGATACCGTCAAGGTGAGCGACCTTGCGGGTGGCGCCCAGGTCTCAGTGAACTGCACTCTAACCGGGGCGGTGAACGTCTCCAGCGAGAGGGTCAGCGGCAGCGCGCCTACCGGTAACTCGATAGATGTTTACCTGAAAATACCATCCACCTATTACGGGGACATACCGCCGGGGGCGATTCACCGCGAAACCACAGCGTCTGGCGGGAGCTACTCGGCATCCTTCGCGGGGTTCAATATACGCAACGGCGACGTGGCGTATATATATTCCACCGACACCGCCGGGCACGTGGTCATGAACATCGCCAGGGCGGGCGCGGCCATGGCCGTCTATCCCCAGTACGACGAGGTAATGGGCTTCTACAATCCCGGCGTGAACCTGACCGTCAAGGCCGGCAACGCCACCAAGAACGTGGGCACGGGAGCGGACGGTTTCTACGACGCATGGTTCTCGCACCATAACATCGCTCCCGGTGAGACGGTGCTCTGCAACCTGGGCTCGGAGCATTCCATCACCGTCGCGGACATCGCCTCCAGCGCCGATCCCGTGACCGACACCGTCAGCGGCTACACGGATCCCAACCGTACCATGCGCGTGACCATGAACACCTACCGCGAACCCCTGGTGGTGGAGACGGCAAGCGACGCTTCGGGCGCCTTCAGGGTGGACTTGAGCGGCCTTTACGACATCACGGGCACGGAGGTATACAACGTCGCCTGGTACGGTGAAAGCGGTGACTGCGTGGTCTACGAGTTCTTCACCTACAGCTGGTTCCTGCCCGAGGGATACACGGGAGTGGGATTCGACGAGTGGGTGCTGGTAATGAATCCCAGCGAAAAGACGGTGCAGGTGCGCGTGGTTTATCAGACCCTGGAAGAGCAGGTGGAAGGGCCGCTACTGGCTGCGCAGCCGGGTTCGCGTGTTACCGTCCACGTCAACGAATGGGTTCCCGAGCGGCATGTCTCCACCATGGTCACCTCCGTCGACGGCGGCAAGATCATGGCCGAAAGAGCCATGTACATGTTCGGCACCCCTGACGGCAAGTGGGGAGCGCACGACTCCATAGGCATCATGGTGCCCAGCCCTGTCTGGTATCTCCCGGAGGGAGCGACTTACTACGGCTTCGACGAGTGGGTGCTCATCCAGAACCCCAACGGCGTACCCGTCAGGACGCGGGTGCAGTTCCTGGGACGCGGAGGAGTGTTGAAGGAGTTCGTCACCGAGATAGGGGCGGGAAGGCGCTATTCCGTGCACGTCAACGAGCACGTTCCCGACACCGAGATCGCCACCAGGGTGGAATCCCTCACCGTGGATGGAGGCGAGGCCCTGCCTGTTTACGCCGAGCGCGCCATGTACATGGCCACCCTGGACGGAAAGCGCGGCGCCCACGACTCCATAGGGCTCTCCACCCCGGCGCCGGAATGGTACCTTCCCGAGGGCACGACGCGGGAGGGCTTCGACGAGTGGGTACTGGTGATGAACCCCAACCAGGCCGGCACGGACGTGCGGGCGACTTTCCTCACTCCGGAAGGGGTGGGCGGGACCTATGATTTTCACATGGAGCCCGACTCGCGCTTCTCCATCCACGTGAACGATTTCGTCCCGGGCCGTGACGTGTCCACGGTGGTGACCTCGCTGGATGGCGCGGGCATCCTGGCTGAGCGCGCCATGTACATGAACACCCCCGACGGAAAGCGCGGCGCCCACGACTCCATAGCCTCCTCCAAGACCGACCTTTTCTGGTACCTGCCTGAGGGCACCACCCGTCCCGGTTTCGACCAGTGGGTGCTCATCCAGAACCCCAACGGCTCCGCGGCCGAGGTGAGGGTGGTCTTCCTGGGGCCGGAGGGGGAGGCCAACCGCATCACCTTCACCATGCAGCCCCACAGCCGCTACTCCGTGCACGTCAATGAGTTCGTGAGCGACCTCGACGTGTCCACGGTGGTGGAGTCCATAGGCATCAACCCCGTGGGCATCCTCGCCGAGCGCGCCATGTACATGTGGACCGCCGACCACAAGCAGGGCTCACACTGCTCCATCGGTGTCCCCACCTTCTGAGGCACTGGGGTCAAGCCTCGCTTGGTGCCTGGGACAGTGAGCGGACATGAGAACAAACCTCGCTCCAGCTCTTTTTCCCGCCGTCGCGGCTCGATCAGGCGGGCAAGAAGCCGATAGGGTGTTTTCCCCGCGACTTTGGCGGGAAACCAACCTTTCGCGCCTCCTGCTCGTCGCACGATGTCTACATGGGTTGCGGTACAATGAAAACGCTGTCGGGGCGCGGGAAGGAGGTTAGGTGCCGGAACGGGGAGGTCCCGTAGGGGGGTTCCTGCTGCGGGCGACTGCTTACAGGTTCGGGGACGAGGCGAGCGCGAGGGAGCTGGCGAGGGCTTCGGCCCAGTTGGAGGGACGGTCTGAGATGGCGGCGCTCTCGCTCCACGCATCCTACCACGAGCTGGAGCCCTTGCTGCACTCGGTAGCCGTGGATTGCGAGCACCTGGGGTATCCTCTGTCGCTGGCGCGTGAGTTGCTCGATGCCTGGTCCGTTTCCCACGCGCGCGAGGGTGCCCGCGCCGCCTTGATCCAGCTCGGCGCGGAGAGAGCCCTCTCGGCCCTGCGTGACTCGGGCATCGAGGCCATCCCCCTCAAGGGATTCTACCTCGCGATGCGGTGTTACCAGAAAAAGGGAGCGCGAGGTTTCAGGGATCTCGACCTGCTGGTGAGAAGGGAGGATGTGGAGGGACTGCATCGCGCCCTCATGGACGCCGGCTTCCTGCCCGCGCCGCACCGCCCTTCCTTCGTCCCTGCTCCTGCCTATACCGTTTACTACTTTCCCCTGGCGGGGAGCGGGATGGCCATGGAGATAGACGTGCATGTCGGGATGCACTGGCCGGAGGAGTACGACCGCCGCACTTCCTTCCGAGCCCGCGATATCTGGGAGAAGGCCTCCCCTGAAGAGGCTGACGGACTGGCCTTCCTGGCCATGTGCCCGGAGCACCTGGTCATCACCACCCTTCTTGACGTCGCCATTAATCACCGTTACGCGCGGCTGGTGAAGTTCCGTGACCTCTTGGAGATCCTGCGATCGCGCGACCTGGACTGGGATTTACTGGCGGAGGTAGCCTGGCGCTGGCGGGTGCGCAGCTTCGTAGCCCCGGGCCTGCTGTACCTTCGCAGCGTGGATGCGGGCTGCGGGGTTCCTCCAGGGCTCCCGGAATGCATGCTTCCGGGTTACGCGGGCATGCGCGCGTTCCTGCGCGCCCTCCCGCCGGAGGCCATCCCGCCTCACCGCTCGCGCGCCTTCTCCCTTCCCAACCTGCTGTTCTTCCTCCTGGCCGACGACCGGCATGAGCGGTGGCGGGGTGTGGCTCATATCCCTGAGCACCTGCTCAGGGGCCGCCACCGCTTTTGACCCTTGTCCCCATGGGGCTTGCACGAGAGTCTGTCCGCGTCGCCGCCGGCGATGGTTTATACTGTTGCCATGGATAGGAGGAAGCAATCCTGGTTGCTGGAGATGTGGAAATTAAAGGCAAGGAGCCTGCGAGACATGGCGCGCGTCCACGCCCGCACCGCCAAAGCGCTCCTGCGCGCCCGTTTTTTTCCAGCCGCGGAGATGCGCGCTTTGCGGCGCCGCCTTGACGCGCCGCGGGCGGCGGACGAGCAAATGGTGCTGCGCCTGGCGGGAAAATGGTTTGCGGCCCTGGACATGATAGGCCTGCGCCCGAGCTGCCTGGTGCGCTCTCTCGCCCTAGCCAGGGTGCTGCGCGAGGAGGGACACGACGCGTGCCTGGTATTCGGGGTGCGTTCGGACAACGGCAACATGGAGGGGCATTGCTGGGTGGCGGTGGACGGCCGACCGGTGATGGAAGTGCCCACGAGCTACCGGGAGCTTAGGGATGGTTGACCAGGGCGGCACTGCCTCTCGACTTGATCCCGCAACCAGGCTCAAGCGCATGGAGGGAATAGCCTGGCGGGAGATCGACGGTGAGGCGGTGCTGGTGAACGTGCGACGCGACGAGGTCATGCACCTAAATCCCGTTGCTGCCTTTTTATGGTCCCTCCTGGACGGGGAGAGGTCGCTGGGAGATGTCGCGCGGGCGATAACCGAGGAGTTCGAGGTCGACGCGGCGACCGCGGAGGCGGACGCCATCTCCTTCGCGGCCGAACTCCTTGAACGGGGAGCGGTAGAGGTTGTCGTTCTGGAGTAGGTCATACCGCATCGCCGGCCTGCGTCTGGAGATAGAATCCGAGGTCGGCGACCCTACCCCCTTCCTTCCCGCTGCCATGTCCGGTTTTGCCCTTGACGCCGGCCGGGACTGCGATGCGCTGCGGGGGCGAAATCGGCATGGAATACGCGAGGAGGGGGGAAGCGGCGCCTATCCATGCTCTCCATGCGAGGCCGGACCTGGCGCTGCGAGCGCAACTCCGGGTTTTACGGCAACCCTCTACGATGACGAGGAGGCGCATACCGATCCCCTGCGCCGCTTTTTTCCGCCACGTTTCGCTCTCGTCCCCGGCGCGGAGGGCTATGTCTTCGCGGCCGTCCAGGGTCGGCCGGATGGGGAGAGAGGCGGTGAGGGATGGTGGGCGCGGGAACGCTTGAAGCCCCTGGGAGTGGTGGAAGAGGGGGGCTCGGGAAGGTTGGGGATGCCCCCTCTGGAGCGAGCCTGGAAGATACCCGAAGAGGAGGAAGCGGTGCGGGAAGCCTTGCAGGGCTTTGTCAAGGCATGCCTGCAGATGGTGCTGTTGCGTTATGGCGGGACCATGGTGCATGCCGCGGGTGTAGCTTTCGGAGGAGAGGGTTTCCTCCTCGCTGGTCACACCCGCGCGGGGAAGACCACCCTGAGCAGGCAGTTCCCGCGTGAAGCAGTGCTGGGAGACGACCTGGTGGCGATCAGGGAGGAGGGAGGCATTTTCGCCCTCTATGGCACGCCTTGGCCGGGAAGGGAAGGAGGTGCCGTCTCCTACGGAGGCCTGCCTCTGCGCGCCGCCCTTATGTTGCACCCGGAGCTGCCGAGGGGATTGCGCCGCCGTCGCCCTGGCGAGGCCTTGGCCGAGCTATCCGCCAATGCGCCGCGCCTGGGATATCCCGGTGAGGAGAGCAAGCTTTTGGATATATTTTCAAGGCTGGTGGAGGAGGTACCGATATACGAATTGAGCCTGGGGCTCGGCGACGATGCCGTGCCTTTTATCGAGCAGGTATCCGCGCGGGAAGGACATGAAGAGGAAGATGAGGGTGAGGGACCCGCTGGAGAGTGATTTCATCGACAGGATATTCGAGACCAGCGTGCCTTATTCCGGCAGCCTGGAGCTGACCCATCGCTGCAACCTCTCCTGCCGGCACTGCTACCAATTCAGTCCGCGTGGGGAGGAAATGGAGACAGAGAGATGGGAAGCCCTTCTGGATGAGGTGGCCTCCCTAGGGTGCCTGTTCGTGTCTTTCACCGGGGGCGAGCCCATGTTGCGCGCCGACCTGCCGCGTTTGCTGCGGGCGGCGGCGGAAAGGGAATACGTGATCACCCTGCAGACCAACGGCACCCTGGTTGACGCGGGGATCGCGCGCATGCTGGGAGAGTTTCCGACCTTGAGGGTGGACGTGAGCTTGTACGGCTCCACGGCCGGGACTCATGACGCCCTCACCGGCGTCGAGGGCTCATTCGCGGCGGCGCTGCGCGGCGTGGAACTGTTGCTGGGGGAGGAAGTGCCCTTGCTCCTAAAAGTCACCATAGGGTCTTTCAACCTGGAGGAGGCGGAGAGTATAGCTTCCCTCGCGGATTCCCTGGGGGTAAAGGCCATATTCTCCTCCCTCATTTTCCCACGCAATGATCGCGATCCCGCTCCCACCTCGCTGCGGCTCGATGACGCCGGCTTGGAGCGGTTCATCCGCTTCGAGACCGGGTATATGCTGGAGAACCTCGCCGAGATAATGGGCGTGGATGAAACCTCCATCACCTACGGGGACCTGGCGAGTTACGTTAGTAAATGCGCCGTGGACCCCGTGCGCCTGGAAAGCGAGAACCGTCGCTACTGCGGGGCCGGGCGCACCGTTTTCGCTGTCAACCCCTACGGTGACGTATATCCTTGCGTGGCGTTGCCCCTTGTGTTAGGCAATCTAATGAAGGATAATTTCGCCCGAATATGGAAAGATTCACCGCCGATCATACGATTAAGGGAGAGAGAGGACGTATTGGCGGCGGAATGCGAGGAGTGTGATCTGCTGGAGAAATGCGCCGTCTGCCGAGCGCTCTCCTTCCTCGAGGGAGGGGACACCGCGAGCTTGAGCCGCGAAAGATGCAGGCAGACGCGGGCTTTGATCAAGGTATTGGAGCATGAAGAGGCAACAGACTGACAAAAGGACATACGAAAAGCCTCGCATGAAGGTCATGCGCATCAACCGCTTTTTCTTCGGCGGTTGCCAGATAGTATGGCCAAACTGCTATTCCATGTATCTTTTCGTTCCCGGCTCGGCCCGTTGCCGCTGAAAGCGGGCCGGGATTCCTCCCCGAAGAAACCCGCTTGCATGGCAGGGGATGATCATCATTGAGACCAGAAACCCATGCCCACATCACCTGTCAATCCTCGCTCTCGGAGGGCTTGCGGCTGCGACGTCAAACCTTGTGAGCATATGATGCCATGCTTGCATGGGTCCGGGGGCATTTCAGCCGGGGCGCCACGCCACGGGAGCGCCGTTTTTAACGTGCCCCGCCCATACGCAGCGCCTTTAATGCGTGTTGACCGGCATATATGCCTATCGCCATCCCGCTAGCAGAGCGGGCCGCTGAACCCCGCCTATGCGCCGTTACCCCCCCAAAGCGTGCCGCACACCGGCTTATACATACCGCCGGCCTTTTTGCCGCCGTTATATATAGAGGATTCGACACGCGAGAATCCGTGTTGCGAATGGATTATGAGGGGCGGGAGAACGCCATGAGATGGTTCTGGAAGCACCTGGCGGCAAACGCTTCCATCACCGCCATATTCCTGACCTCCGCCCTGGCGGTATCGCTTATGCCGTCCGCCACGCCGAAGGTGGTGGCCGCCAGGGAAACGGGAGCATCTTCCTTCGCGAATTCCTTCGCGGGTATGGCGCGGGCGATGAGCGGCATGCGTCCACAGGCTGGACCTACGCAAGCTGATATCGCTGACGCCCCCCATGATCACCCCGTGGCGCGGCCGGACCCCGCAACGGCCGCGCCGTGGGGAAGGACGGACGCGGCTCCGCCTGAAGCACCCAGGCAGCCGGCGCCCGAAGTGCCGACGGCGCCGGACGTAAAGCCGGACCCGCCCGCGGTGAGCGCCATCAATCCCGACCTGCCTGGGCCGTCCGGCCTAACGGGCAACTATATCTACAATCCCGGCAATCCCAGGATAGCGCTGTCGTGGCAAGGGGTCAGCGCTCCTGGTTTTTTGGCCTACGAGGTTGAGAAGTGGGAGGGCGGCGATCTCGCCTCCATGGTGGAGGTGTACGCGTATCTTTCCGAGATTGATCCGGAGGCGGCTCCTTTCGCAAAGGATTTCGCTGCCCAGGTCGAGCTGTTGGGGACACAGGGCCTAACTCAGGCGGAGCGCGAGGACGCCCTCGCAGCCATGCGTAAAGACGTGGATGTGCTCAACGCAGTATTTGCCGAGAACCCCAAAGCCACCGACCTGTGGGAGAAGCTGCTCTCGCTGGCGGACAGCTATAGAACGAAAAAAACCAGCTACACCGACAGGAAACTCGCCACCAATACTTATTACCTCTATATCGTGACAGCCCTTTACGACACCGGCGAGAGCAGCGCGCCCTCCAACAGCGTGGCCATGTTCGCCTATCACTATACCTACCAGCCGCCATCAGTTCCCACCGACTTCACCGCCACCGCCTACGACCCGGGGGTGGCGCTGGAGTGGAGCCGCAACACCGAGGCCGACCTGGCGGGGTATGACGTTTACCTTCTCAAGGGAACAACCGCGGTGAAGCTGAACGGGGAGCTTATCACCAGGGGGACGGAGTTCTTTTATGCGGCGGGGCTGGAGGGAGAGACCTATCAGGTAGTGGCGGTGAACATCACCGGGCAGCGCAGCAAACCCGCCAGCGCAGTCGCGGTGCTCGCCCCCGCCACCGTCTACGACGCCGACAGCCCGGCGTGGCTCTACCCCGCGGGGACCTGGGCGCGGGAGAACTACACCCAGCTGGAGGCGGGGGGAAGGGTGCTCAGGGTGGGAAGCGGGGCGGGCTCGCGCGCCACCCTCACCTTCAACGGACGCAGGATAAGGGTGTATTCCGCCCGCTACTGGAGCTGCGGCACCGTGAACTACTACATCGACGGCAAGCCGGCGGGAAGCTTCGACCTCTACTACGATGGCGGCTACACCCCCGAGGAGGGAAGCCCCCGCATCCCCGCCCTCTGGCAGCAGATGACCTTCCAGGTGACCGGGCTATCCAAGGGCCAGCACACCCTGGTGATCGAGGCCTCCGGCATCCCTGGGGCCGGCGG
>JACVJG010000027.1 GCA_015711875.1 Candidatus Solincola jinzensis
GGCTCTTTCGGACTCACCGAGCCTGAGGCTGGCTCCGACGCCCAGAACACCCAGACCCGCGCGGAGCTGAAGAACGGCGAGTGGGTGATCAACGGCACCAAGTGTTTCATAACCAACCCGGGTACGGAGATGAGCGGCGTGGTCACCATCACCGCCGTAACCGGGGTGCGCCCCAGCGGAAAGAAGGAGATATCCAATATCTATATCCCCAAGGGGACGCCGGGCTACAACATCTCCCCCAAGTACAAGAAGATGGGGTGGCACGCCTCGGATACCCGGGAGCTCAACTTCGAGGATTGCCGGGTGCCGGAGGGAAACCTCATCGGCAACCGGGGGGACGGTTTCAAGCAGTTCCTCGATTGCCTTGACGGAGGCCGCATAGCCATCGCGGCCCTGGCGGTGGGCACCGCCCAGGGCGCCTTCGAGGAGAGCCTAAGGTACGCCAAGGAGCGCGTGCAGTTCAAACGGCCCATAGCCTCTTTCCAGGCCATTCAGTTCAAGCTGGCCGATATGGCCACGGATATCGAGCTGGCCCGCACCCTCACCTACAAGGCGGCGGCCATGCGGGACGCCAAGGTGCCGCATACCAAGGAGGCCTCCATGGCCAAGCTCTTCGCCTCCGAGATGTGCATGCGCGCCACCACCCAGGCGGTGCAGATCTTCGGCGGCTATGGCTACATGGAGGAATACGCGGTATCGCGCTTCTTCCGTGACGCCAAGATCCTGGAGATCGGCGAGGGTACCTCGGAGGTGCAGCGTATGGTCATCGCCAGGGAACTGGGCTTGAGGTAAAGGCTGGCTTTGCCCCTGGCAATGAGGAGCGGCGCCCGGGGCGTCAGCGAGTCGGGGGTCCGCGGTAAAGATGCCTTGTCAACCCAGCGTGGGGAGATAAGCAACGGGAAGAACGCCAGAGGGTCAAGAGTAAGAGCAAGAGGTCATAGAGAGCAGGCACAAAGACACCGTAGAGGGAGGAAGAGATGAAGGAAACGGTGATCGTCAGTTCGGCAAGGACCGCTTTCGGCAGGCTGGCCGGGGCGCTAAAGGATTTCACCGCTCAGGAGCTGGGCGGCATCGCCATCGCCGAGGCGGTGAAAAGGGCGGGGATAGACCCCGCATCCGTGGACTGCGTGATCATGGGCCAGGTGCTCACGGGCGGGCAGGGCCAGATCACCGCGCGCCAGGCGGCGGTCAAGGGCGGCATCCCCAAGGAGGTATGGTGCATCAACGTGAACAAGGTGTGCATCTCCTCCATGTCCGCCCTGGAGATGGCGGATATGATGATCAAGACGGGTGAAGCCGAGGTGCTCATCGTGGGTGGCCAGGAATCCATGACCAACGCCCCTTATTTCATCCCCAAGGCGCGTCTGGGATACCGCATGGGCAACGGGGTGCTGGTGGACGGCATGATCCATGACGGCCTCTGGGACGCCTTCGAGAACGTGCACATGGGCAAGGGCTCGGATATCTGGGCCGCCAAATACGGCATCACCCGCGAGCAGATGGACCTGGTAGGGGCGCGCAGCCACCAGCGGGCCGCCGCGGCGATCGAGAAAGGCCTTCTGGCCGAGGAGATCGTCCCGGTGGAGATCCCGCAGAAGAAGGGCGACCCGGTGATCTTCGACCGTGACGAGGGAGTGCGTCCCGACACCACGGTGGAGAAGTTGGCGGCGCTCAAGCCCGCCTTCGACAAGGATGGGGCCATCACGGCGGGAAACGCCTCGCAGATAAACGACGGTGCCTGCGCGGCGGTGGTCATGAGCGCCGAGAAAGCGAAGGAGCTGGGACTTGAGCCCTTGTGCAAAGTGGTGTCTTACGGCTGCAGCTCCGGGGAGTTCGCTGACCTCCATCCCCATCCCGCCAACGCCATCCTGAAGGCGCTGGGCAAGGCGGGCCTCGAGGTAAAGGACGTGAGCCTCTTCGAGATCAACGAGGCCTTCGCCAGCGTCACCTGGCGTTCGGCGCAGATGCTGGGCCTGGACCCCGAGACCATGGAGAACGTCAACGTAAACGGCGGCGCCATCGCCTTCGGCCATCCCATCGGCGTGAGCGGCATCCGTATCGTGACCACCCTCGCCTACGAGCTGCGCCGCCGCGGCGGCGGTTACGGCGCTGCCGGTATATGCGGCGGGGGCGGCCAGGGCGACGGCCTGCTCATAAAGGTAGGTTGATGTTGCCAGGAAAGGGATGACGCTTCAGTATAGATGCGGCAAGAGCGCGGTTCATGCGGACATTACGGAAGCAGGAGGGCGTAGTCCTTCAACGCCATCGGGCGCTTCCGGGGAGGACGGCCCGGGTTGCGTGCCGGACCGCAACGAGGTCTTAGGAGGGTGACATGTACGAACTGACGGAAGAGCAGAAGATGCTGCAGCAGACGGTGCGCCAGCTGGCCAAGGAGAAGGTGGAGCCCAGGGCGGCGGAGATCGACGCCAGCGGCGAGTATCCCTGGGACATGTTCGAGCTCCTGCGCGACAACGACCTGCTCGCCCTGTGCTTTCCCGAGGAGCTGGACGGAGCGGGAGCGGACCTCCTCACGGTGTGCATCGCCATCGAGGAGCTGGCCAAGGTGTGCACCAACACCAGCCTCATACTCGGCGTTTGCAAGCTGGGTTCGCAGCCCATCATGCTCGCCGGCAACGACGCGCAGCTCAAAAAATACATCCCACCCCTGGCCAGGGGAGAAAAGCAGTGCGCCTTCGGCCTCACCGAGCCGGGAGCTGGCTCCGACGCCGCGGCCATGAGCACGCGCGCGGTGCGCAAGGGCGATGTGTACGTGATCAACGGCCAAAAATGCTTCATCACCAACGGCGGCATCGCCGACACCTATTCCATCTTCGCCAAGACGGACGAGAGCGCGGGCGTGAAGGGCATCTCCGCCTTCATCGTGGAGAAGGATTTTCCTGGCTTCGAGATAGGAAAGATCGAGCACAAGATGGGCATCCGCGGCTCCCAGACCACTGAGCTGGTGTTCACGGACATGGAGGTGCCGGCGGAGAACCTCCTGGGCAAGGAGGGCGAGGGCTTCAAGATCGCCATGATGACCCTTGACCGCACCCGCCCCTCAATCGGCGCCCAGGCGGTGGGTATCGCCGCCGGCGCCCTGGAGCACGCCGTGAACTACGCTAAAGAGAGAGTGCAGTTCGGGGCGCCCATAGCGCGCCTGCAGGGCATCCAGTTCATGCTCGCGGACATGGCCATGCAGGTGGAGGCGGCGCGCCAGCTCGTGTATTACTCCGCGGCCTTGGTGGAGAGGGCGGGGCGCGAGGCCTCCGCGGTCTCGGCCATGGCCAAGTGCTTCGCTTCCGACGTGGCCATGAAGGTCACCGTGGACGCGGTGCAGGTGCTGGGCGGCTACGGGTACATGATCGAGTACCCCCTGGAGCGCATGATGCGTGACGCCAAGATCACCCAGATCTACGAGGGCACCAACCAGGTGCAGCGGGTGGTCATCGCCCGACATCTTCTCAGCTAGGACGAAGCCCTAAGCGGCCTGCCCTTTCCATGCCCCCGCATGTGGGGGCGTGAAACGGTACGGGTGCTGCAGGGTATGAAAAGCTCCGTGGCCTAGGAAGATATTGGCAGCATTGACATAGGGGAAAAACCAGGAGGGGCCTTGTGCCCCTCCTTCTTTTCTCTGTGGGATTCTCCGCGGCGGGTGAGCCGCATCCTCGGCGTTGCGAACGGGAGAGGCGAGAGTTACTGTTTCGGAGCGGGCGCGCGCGTGGACCGTTGATGAGCATGCCGGTCTCTGGGAGGCCAGAACGGACGGCGCCCCAGGCTTATGCGCGCCGACGCACCTTTCCAGTCCTTCCACGACACGGGCGAGCGACGGTTGCACGATCCGGCGCCCCCTTTTCTAGCCGTAGAGGAAGCGCCCGGGAACGGCAAACACCCATCGACAGGGCCGAAATCCCCATCATGGCTTATGCGCGCACGGGCGTTCCTGTCCGAAAAGCAGGCCATCAGGCGCAGTGGGCCGCGCAGGTCAGCATGTGGCGCCTCTCATTACGGCGCACGCGTTGGCGGGAACAATGATCGCTATCCCCCCTCGGTAAGCCGGAAATCACGCTCTTGCCTTATGTTTAGCGTCCTCCGCGTCTCCGAACCACTCAGCGAGGAGGCAAAGGAGGCGATAACATGGCCGTCACGGAAAGGATGCGGAAAACGGCTCCAGCGATGGTGGCGGCCATTTTTTTTCTCATAACCGCCCTTGCGGCGTTCGCTTTTCCGACCGCGGAGAGCTCCGTTGCGGCTACGGGTGGTCCGCCTCCCCGCCTCATGGTGGCTTGGGAGGAAGGCCGGGCCGGAATGGAGAGGCTGGCATCCGCGGGGGCTCTGGCGGAGGGGGCGATGAGATCCTTGCGTGCCGTACCCGGTCTTTACGAGAGCCTCCTGAACGCCGCGTGGCCGACTCCCTGCCTCCAGACGGTGGCGATCGGCGAGGGAACGTCGCTCGAGGAGGCGAAACGGGCCATCTCCTCCCTGCCGGGGGTACGCTTCGTGGAGGAGGACGTCGTGGCGAAAGCGGAGGCATTTCCGAGCGATCCATACTACGACAAGCAGTGGTATCTTGCGCGCATCGGAGCTCCCGCCGCCTGGGGGGCCGGGATAACCGGAGAGGGCGTCCTGGTGGCGGTGGTGGATTCCGGCGTCGATGCCTCCCACCCCGATCTCAAAGGCCGCGTTGAGCGTGGCTATGATTTCGTGGAAGACGACGAGGACACCTCTGATGCCTACGGGCATGGCACCCATGTGGCCGGCATCATCGCCGCCGCGGGTGACAACGGCGAAGGCATCGCAGGCCTGGCCTGGAGGGCACGCGTGCTTCCGGTGCGGGTGCTGGACGGGAGCGGATACGGTTATTACTCCGACATCATCGCGGGCATCCGCTACGCCGCCGATCACGGTGCAAGGATCATCAACCTGAGCCTCGGCGGCGGCGCCCAGTCTCAGGCTTTACAGGAGGCCGTGGACTACGCTCGCTCCAAGGGATGCCTTCTGGTGGCGGCAGCCGGGAACAGCGGCCTTGAATCCCTGAGTTACCCGGCGGCCTGCGAGGGGGTAGTGGGAGTGGGAGCCGCGGACACCGATGACAGGCCGGCCTCCTTCTCCAATAGAGGAGACGCGCTGGACCTGATCGCCCCGGGTGTGGCCATCTATTCCGCCTACGTGGGAAACCGTTACGCTTCCCTGAGCGGCACTTCCATGGCCGCGCCGCAGGTGAGCGGAGCGCTCGCCCTTCTCCTCTCGAGGGAACCCGGCCTGGGCGTCTCGCAAGCGGAAGCGCGCCTCACGGCCGGCGCGCGAGACCTATGCGAGGTGGGATGGGACCCCTACAGCGGCTGGGGGATGTTGAGGGTGGACGAACTCCTCGGCTTGAAGGTAAAACCGAGCGATGGCTCGGATGACGGGCTCTATTTCGCCGAGGGATATACCGCTCCCGGGTTCGACACCTACCTTTTGCTCGAGAACCCGGGCGGTGAGCCCGAGCAAGCCACCCTTGACCTCTTCGGGAACGAAGGACCCATCTCCTCCAGCGGAGTGGTCGTCCCCGCCCGCTCGCGGTTGACGCTGCATCTGAACCGCTTGGCGCCGGCGGGGGACGTATCAGCGAGGATCTCGATGCGCAAGGGCTCGCCCCTGCGCGCGCAGCGTTCCATGTACTTCGATTACCGCGGCATCAAGGACGGGCACACCACCGGCGCCTCTGGTGCTTCCAGAGAATGGTATTTCGCGGAGGGTTACACGGGCGCGGGGTTCGATACCTATATCCTGGTGCTCAACCCCCAGAAGGACACCGCGCACCTGACCCTGGAGCTGATGACCCCAGGTGGGAGCGTCAAGCATGGTTTTGACGTGCTCCCCGGCACGCGTCGCACCGTAAGGCTCAACGACCTGTTGCCGGAGGCGGAGATAGCCGCGGCGTTGACGTCCGACCTGCCCGTGGTAGCGGAGCGCGCGGTGTACTTCGATATAGGGGAGAGAAGCGGCGGTTCGGTGGCCATGGGAGCGCAAGCTGCCGCGGAGGAATGGTGTTTCGCGGAGGGTTACACGGGAGGGGAGTTCGACACCTGGCTCCTCCTGGCAAACCCGTCTCCATCGCCCGTGACGGCCTTTGCCTCCTTCCAACGCGGTGACGGGGTGATCCTGGAGCGGGAGGTTTCCCTGCAGCCGCGCTCCCGTGCCACTGTCCATATAGACGAGATCCCCGGCCTGGAGAACGCCGAGGTGTCCACGAGGGTGAGAGCTGACTATCCGGGTGTGGTGGCGGAAAGGGCCATGTATTTCGTATATCATGGCTCTATCGGAAAAGCGGGGGGAGGGCACGCGGCCATGGGTGCCGTGTCGCCCTCCCCCCGCTGGCTGATACCGGAGGGATACACGGGCTCCGGCTTCGAGAGCTGGGTCCTGGTGTCCAACCTGGAGGATAAAAACGTGGCCGTGCGCCTGGTGGTGATGGGCGAGAGTGGGGCGCAGGCGGTGCGCGAGTTCAACCTCCCTCCCCACGCGCGCCTTTCCGTGCGCGAGAACGACCTCCTGGCGGGTGAGGGCGTCAGCGCCGAGGTGACGGCGCCAGGCGGAGAGCGCCTGGTGGTGGAGGGCGCCTTCTACTTCCGGTACGGCGAGGGCATCGACGGCGGAAGCTCATGATCCTTCGCGCCTTCTCTGCTTAATGGATGTTTGTCGATCAATGTCAAAAAGCCTGAGGGAGCGACCTCTGTCCATACTGCAACGCAGGAAGTCTTGCACCGTTGTTTCGAAGCCATCACGAGAAGCCTGAAGGAGCGACCGTCATCGATACTGCTACCTTTCGGAAGATGGTTTTCGCTTTGAGGATCATCGAGAGCCCGCTTTTCATGCCATTGACAAAGAACGCCGCGTAATATACTATATCGACCGGATGGTCGGTCGATATACCTATTCACTATTAGAGGCTAACCCGGTGCCGAGGCGTGAGAACCCCGTAAAAGAACTGCGCGAGAAACAGATAAAGGAAGCTGCCCTGCGCCTTTTTTCCGAGCGCGGCTTCCATAACACCACCATAACCCAGATAGCCGAGGCCGCCGACCTGGGGAAGGGCACCATCTACTGGTACTGGAAGTCCAAAGAAGACCTCGCTTACTCCCTGGTCTCCGATATGCTGGGCGACTTCCTGGCGCTCATCGAGGAGGCCAGGGACGCCGAGGGGGCGGTGGCCGAGCGTTTCGCCACTTTGGTCTCCAAGGTAGCGGAATTGTATTACCGCGAGACCGATTACCTGCGCCTGCTTTGGAAGTTCAGGGTCGACCGCAGCTACATATTCAGCGAGGAGTACAGGGAAAAAGTGGCAAGCTACTACCTGCGTATGCGTAATGCCCTGGAGAGCCTCATCGAGGAGGGCGTCCGCAAGGGTGAGTTCAGGGAGGTGGACCCCAAGAGGATGGCCTTTATCCTCCTGGGAGTGGCGGAGGGCCTGGAACTGGAATGGCTCGAGAACGAGGAGGAGTTGTCCATGCGCGACGCCCTGCGTGAGGCCATGGATATGGTTTTCACCAGCCTTCGCAGAGAACTGGTCGACGAGTCCGCTGGGTCAACTGCCATGAAGGAAAACGCGGCCCCCCGCTTTCAGCGAGCGGAAAAGTGAGCTTATGAGGAGAGGAGTGATGAAGATGAGGGTAGTGGCACTGGGAGGAGCCGGCATGATGGGGCGCTTCGCGGTCAAGGACCTGGCGTCCAGGGAGAGCGTGGAGGAGCTGCTCATCGCGGATTACAACCTCGAGGAGGCGGAGGCCCTTGCCCGAGAGCTGGGCCCTAAATGCCGCGCCTGCAAAGTGGACGCCAACGACCACGCCCAGATGGTGGAGACGGTGCGCGGCTTCGACGTGGCCATGGGCACCATCGGCCCCTTCTACAAGTACGAGAAGAAGGTGGCGAGCGCGTGCATCGAGGCGGGCGTCAACTACGTGAGCATCTGCGATGACTACGACGCGGCGGCCGAGTTCATGGCCCTGGACGAGGCGGCGAAAAAGGCGGGGGTGACCGCCATCACCGGCGTGGGGTGGACCCCGGGCATAACCAACGTCTTCGCGCGCCTGGCGGCGGATCAGCTCGATGAGGTGGACGAGATCGCCACCTCCTGGGCCTGCGACCCCGCGGACACCTCCGGCAAGGCCGTTACCCTGCATTACCTGCACGCTGTGACGGGGATGATCCCCTCCTACATAGACGGCAGGATTCAGTACATAAAGGCGGGGTCGGGGCTGGAGAGGATCACCTTCCCGCCCACGGTGGGGGCGGTGGACTGCTTCCACGCCGGGCATCCGGAGCCGGTGACCATCCCGCGCTACATCAACTGCCGTTCCGTAACCCTCAAGGGCGGCCTCACGGACAAGTTGCTGGTGCAGCTCTGCAACCTCATAGTGGCTGCCAGGCTCACCGATACCGAGCGCAAAAAGGACATTGTGGGAGGTTTTTTCAACAAACTCCTGCCCTACCTCGAGAACATCGGCAAGCCGCCCGAGACCTGCTCCGCATGCCGCACCGACGTCACGGGCAAAAAAGACGGCAAGTGGGTACATCTCGCCTATGGGGCCGCGGCCCACATGGACATGCTCACCTGCCTTCCGACCTCCATCGCGGTGCAGATGGTGGGGGAAGGCCTGGTGAAGGAGAAAGGAGCCCTGGCGCCGGAGGCCTGCCTGCCGCCGCAGGAGTTCCTGAAGAGACTGGCTGAAGGCGGCGTGCGCCTCTACGAGGGCGACGACATGGCCATCCCCCTTAAGATATGATGCACGCGCCTCCCTTAAATGGTTAGAACCCAACCGTATCCGAACCGCCCTGGCAGGGTCCGAAGGAGCCCGAGTAATCGAAGTACATGGCCCGCTCGGCGAGCAGGGAGGGGGAGCCGTCGAGGGAAGTGACGCGCATGGAGAACTCCAGGGACTCCCGCTCCAGGACCTGGTTGGCGAAAACGGTGTTGCGGGAAAGAGGCGCGAGTTCCAGGGTCTGGGAAACCACCTCGCCGCTGGAGAGCACGTAATCTATGCGCGCTGCTTTGGCCTCGTCTGAGGTGTTCTGGATTAGCAGCCAGGTCTCGAAAAGCGAGCCGGTGTTTCCGGTGTACCCCTCAGCGAAGAAGAACTGTGAGGCCGGCAGGGTGGCGCCCAAGCAGTTGTGTCCGCCCGCCCAGGCGGCGCGGTATTGGAAATACATGGCCCGTTCCACCACCACCGGAAGGTCCGCGTGCACGTGAGCGCTTATCATCTGCCCCTCTCCCACGTTGGCGTCGGCGCTCACCGTCATGCGGCTGCGGGGCGTGGCCACATACTCGAATGCCCGGGTGCTCCCGTCGGGGAACATGTAGGTCACGGTGACCTCGGCGGCCCGGTCGTTGCGGTTAGCCACCAGGATCCACTCATCGAAGAGGCTGCCTTCCCAACCGGTGTATCCCTCCGCCAGGTACCAGTCATGGCTCGCCGCCGTGGCCGCCACCCCGTTGTGCCCTCCCGGCCAACGGTTGTTGTAGCTGAAGTACATGGCCCTCTCCGCCACCAGGGGAACATCCGATCGCAACAGGGCGCTCACCTCCCTGCCCTCTCCCACCTCGGCGTCCACGCTCACGCTGAGGCGATGGCGCGCTGGGACCAGGTATCGCGCGCCCTTTTCTTGCCCGTCGGGGAAAAGATAGGCCACCTCCACGTGGGCGTCCTCCCGGTTGGGGTTGAGCAGCAGTATCCATTCCTCGAAGGGGCTGCCGGAAGTGCCCGTGAAACCCTCGGCGAAGAACAGCTCCAGGCTGGGGGAAGTGACCCCGATCACGTCATCACCCCCTAGGATACCCTGGTTCTGGTAATACATAGAGCGCTCGCACACGAAACCTTCCTCGCCCCGCACTATAGCCGCCACCCCGCTCTCGCCGGGCATCTCAGCGTTCACGTATATGGTGCGGCGGCTGTGAGCGGGCAGGAGGTGCTGGAAATCTTTTTCCATGCCGCCCTCGGTGATGTAGGTCACGATCACGGCCATGTCGTCGTCTCCCATGTTGCTCATGAGGATGTACTCGTCGAATCCGGGCTGGGTGCTGCCCTCCGCGAAATACCATGTTTTGGGAAGACCTGCCGCGGAGGCGTTGGCGCAGCTCGCCTCCAGGGGCGCGATGCCGTCCGCCTCCGCTCTGGCGAGGTTGCGGACAGCGGCGCCCAGAGGGAGCCCGTTACCCACCTGCACCGTGAAGGTCACCACGGCCTCCGCTCCCGGGGCGATAACGCCGGGCGCCTGACCGGGTGAGTTAACCCTCATCCCTGTCGCCAGGGGGCTGGTGCCGGCCACGTCCTGCACCGGCGTCCCGTTCAGGGTGGTGGTGCCGGAGACGTACCCGGTGTAGAGGGGCGGGGGATCGGTTAACCTGGCGCCGGAGGCGGCCGCGTTCCCGCCGTTGCGGAGGCGCAAGGTGTAGGTGATCACCGATCCTCTCATCACCTCACCCGCCGGACTGGGAGTTTTTGTCAAGGACAGGACCGGTTGATAAGAGGCAACCTTGTTGACCGTTTTCGCGGTGACTCCGTATGGTTGCCCCTCGCAGGTCGCGAGCGCCTCGTTCGTTATCTCCGTTCCTCCCGGGGTGTCGGACGCGACCCTAACCTTTAAGGTGACGGTAGCGGAGGCGCCGGGAGGTATGACCCCGGGCGGACTGCCGGGCGCGTTCACGCTCAGCCCTGCCTGCAGAGGGCTTTCGCCGCCGATGTCGGGCACTGGAGCGCCGTTCAAGGTTGTAGACCCCGCAACATAAGAGGTGTTTTGCGGAACGGCGTCAGTAAGGAGCGAGCCCGAGGCCGCGCCGCCGCCGTTGTTGGAGACCGTGAGGGTATAGGTGATCTCCGCGCCTGCCCGCACCTCGCCGGAAGGTTGGGCGGCCTTTGCGAGAGAAAGCACGGGGTCGAGCGAGGACATGTACCCGATGGCGTAGTTGGTGGATGGGGAGTTGGTCCTGCCGGAGAACCACATCTTGAAGCGTGAGGCCTCGCCGTGGCCGTCGAAGGCGCTCGTGCTGTAGGCCACGCTTGGGGTGTAGGTGCGGACGTCTCTCCAGGCCACCCCGTCGCTGATATGGATGAGGGGGTTCCCGGGGTCGCGGGTCCAGTTGATGCCGTCGGGAGAGGTGGCATGGCCTATTCCCTGGTTGGCCCCTCCCGCGGGCCCGCTGCCCGAGTACCAGAGATGCCACTCGCCTTCGACGCCGGGGATAACCGTGCCGAAGGTGGCGTAATCGCTGTCCCAGGCGCCCGCGGGACCGTGGTCGAAGACGGGCGCGTCCTCATATGGCGGCTGGTGATAACGGATCCAGTGGGCGCCGTCGCTGCTGTAGGCGAGGCCTATCACCTCCTGGCCGCCGGTGGTGGCGTCGTAATACATGGAGAAGGTGTAGTCGAAGGGATTGTTGCCGGAGTTGGAGGCGGAGGGGTTGTGGTGCACCGATACCGGGCCGTAGGTGCCCCGTTTCCAGTCCGTGCCGTATAGGCCGGAGATCAGCGGGTAGGCGGAGTCCTGGGTGAGGGCCTGGTCGTTCACCCAGTTGACGCCGTCGGTGGAGTCGGCGGTGCGGATATCATCTATCACGTAGTCGATATTCGGGCCGTCCCAATACCATATCTTGTAGAAATAGGGGCCGGCGCCGAACCCACCCGGGATGTAGAGAACCTGAGCGTGATATCCTCCGGAGGCTATGCCCTGCATCTCCACCGGCGCCGACCAGTTGACCCCGTCGTCCGAGTAGGCCACCGCCTGATTGTGGCTCGCTCCCGGCGCCGATTCGTATCCCCCGTACCACATTTTATAGTGATAAGCGGCTCCGTGCCCTGAGAACTTGCCCGGGTCGTAAAGAACGCAGGGATAGTAGGCGCGGTGGTCGGCCGGGTCATAGACGGGGTTGCCGGCATATTCACGCCAGGATATATCCGCCGCCGCGCTTCTCGTGCCGGATATGGCGATGATGGCGATGGCGAGGGTGGCAAGCAAGAGCAAGGCCATGGCGAAGGTAAGCGCGCGGCCTTTGCCGGAACGCCTTATCATAGCTTGCCTTGATAAGGGGAAGCGAGATACGCGTTTCATCCGGGGCCCCTCTTTCCTTTCATGTTTTTTCGTGCTCCTCGGTTTCTCCCAGGCGTACGTTTCGGGTATCGACGTTTCAGACGCCGCGCAAAAGCTCGTTACGGCCCTATAAGATTATTTCGGGCTGACGTGAAAACGACGAGAGGAAATCTCGTGGACGGTTCAGGCAAGGCGGAGAGCGGTCAGATGCGGAGGAAAAACGGAGAAAGGTAGCACAGTGACGGCCGGCGTTCAATACGCATCTCAATCATGCGGGCGCGATCGCGCGACGGAGAAGGCAGAGCGCTGAAATAAACTCTCTACTGGTATTATATGTATTATATGTTTAGTTAGTTGCGGCTTATCGCCGGATTGGCCATCGAGAGGCGACCATAAGGCGTTTTAGCCGATTGGTGGGGCGACGGCGGCGTTGCGCCTCGTAAGGTCTGGTTCTCTGTGCTTTACGGTCATGTCTAGCGTGTCTTCAGGCGGACTTCCCGGCAAGGGAAATATAGAGGAGGCGGCCATGAGGCGTCCATACGCGTTGTTCGGTGCTGTGGCGGCGATAGGTATGTTGGCGGCTTTTTCGCTGTGTTGTATGTGCTTTCCGGGCATGCCCGTTGCCTACGGTAACCCG
>JACVJG010000028.1 GCA_015711875.1 Candidatus Solincola jinzensis
GGCCCTCCACCGTATGCGCTTTCCATGAATTGCTGTTGGCATGGGGGGTGAACCGAAGCGGTTTAATACTGGCATTTGGGGGAGGTGTGGTCGGAGACATGGCTGGATTCGCGGCGGCGACCTACATGCGGGGGGTCGATTTCATCCAGATCCCCACAACCCTTATGGCGATGGTTGATTCCAGTATAGGGGGCAAGGTGGGGGTTGATATGCCAAGCGTGAAAAACGCCGTGGGTACTTTCCACCAGCCGGTGGCAGTTATCAGTGATACCGAAATGCTATCCACTCTTCCAAGGAGGGACCTGGTGAGCGGCTTGGCGGAGGTTATCAAATATGGATTGTTGTATGACGCGGATATCCTAACGTTAAAAGGCGGATGGGAGGGGTGGGCAAGGATCACAGAGTGGGAGAGAGAGGAGATAATCGCAAAGTGTGTCCGACTCAAAGCCGCTGTGGTGGAAAAGGATGAAAAGGACTTATCGGGAGAAAGGGCGATATTAAACTATGGGCACACCTTCGGGCATGCCCTTGAGTCGGCAACCGGATACTCTTTGTTTCGGCATGGTGAGGCAGTCGCCGTTGGAATGATCATGGCCGCGAGGTTGGCGGAGAAGTCGGGAGTGGCTGAGACAGCCTTACTTGAATTGCATATAGATAGACTGTATCCGCTTCTGGAAGAAGTGCCTATACGGCATGACATCGACGCTGAAGCTGTGTTATGCGCCATGTATGCCGATAAAAAGAGGGACAGCAGCATGAAATACGTGCTTCTTGAAAGTCCGCAACAGCCGCTGTTAGCAAGTGGCATCAAAGACGAACTGGTCATCGAGGCCATAAGAGAGACTCTAAACGAGTTGCAAGGCAGATGCTGTAGATGATTCTACGGAAAAGGTCGAGCAGACAATAACTGTCGCTATGTTTAGATAACAGCGTTTGAGGTAAAGGCGGTGCGGTAAATGACGAAGATAGCGGTGGTGAATGGACCAAATCTCAATCTCCTGGGAGAAAGGGAGCCGCACATTTACGGGGATATAGCCTGGGAGGAGATAAAGGAAGGGTTAGTGAAGATAGCGAAAACCCATAATGTTGATCTTGAGTTCTTTCAGAGTAACCACGAGGGCGCTATCGTTGATTACCTGCAAGGGCTGCGCGGAAGGGTAAAGGCCCTGATAATCAACCCCGGTGCCCTTACTCATTACTCTTATGCCCTAAGGGATACACTTGCCATGCTGGATATGCCTAAGATCGAGGTGCATATAACAAATATAATGGGTCGTGAGGATTGGAGGGCTCGCTCCGTCATCGCACCGGTAGTGCTGGGGACTATAGCCGGCCTGGGAGGAGACGTATATCGGCTTGCGCTTGAGTATTTACTTGAGATGGGTAGATAGATCGCAGCACAAACGCCTCCATGTTTTGCCTCGCTTGAAAATCGATCTGGCAAAGGCATGAATCGAACAATACCGCAACTTCTCTCATTGAGCGAGGCTTAAGCGGTAATTCAAAGCGAACCCACTGCCGAGAAACAAGGTCCAGATTGAGCTATAAGCTGCGTTTATGCAGCATAAAGCAGTAATTTAACATTATCGTAACACGCTTTACAGCTATTTTACCTCTAAGTCATTGAAAAAGGGTTAAGATTTCAATATGCAAGTTCGATGTCAAAATAGGTGCTTAGGTGCTGGAGTTGCTAATGAAGGTTCCGAATAGTTACTCAGGAGAAAAAGTACGGCGAGGAGATTTCCGTTAAGTAGGTCATGAGATTTATTTATGGATTGTATTAAGGGATTGGCATGCATAGCGTAATGAGCGATGGTGGCCTGGGGGTGGTGGTGGAATTGCATGAAACCTTAGGTGTGATGCCAAGGAGGCGTTTCATCCGTCAGCAATCGGGCTTCACGATTATCGAGCTCGCGGTATCCGTCCTCCTGATTGGCATCTCAATCGCTATTGTGACTCTGACTTATGGCCATTCCCGCAACGGCATGCTCATAAAAAGTGGCGCTGATGAGGTAAAAGGCCTCATGAACAGAGCATATAACATAGCCATGCAAGAGGGGGTAGATGTTTATCTCCAGTTCTGGGGCTCGAGTGGCAGCCACCCCAATCGTTGCGCGATCTACCGCGTTTATCCTGGAGGAACAGACGAGAGAGCGGACGACGAACCAACCGAACCGCCACCACCAGGCGTTTCCGCTGATAAGGATGGAGAAGGGCACTATTGGTTCAAGATCGCAGGTGGAGCGGCTGCCGTTCAGTCTCCCGTGACCCTTCTCTTCCGCAGGGAGGGTGCTATGGTCACGGTAAGCAGTGTTAGCGGTGGCATGAGCGTAACCATCAACGTATCCGGCTTAACCCGCACTATTACCGTAAACGATAGGGGAGATATAAGCTCCTGACGTGCGAGGGAGGGAAAGCATGCGGTCCCATGATGCCGTAAAGGCAATAGGCAGGAAGCTTACCCGGGAGGAAGGCTTCTCGCTCGCCGAGGTGATGATGGCGATGGTTATCCTCGCCATGGCCGTCTTTCCCATGGTGGGGATGTTCGACGGCGCTTTCCGCGTTTCCATGGCCGCATCCGATATCAATCTCACTGCGGAATGCCTGCAACGCTATTCGGAAATGGCGCGTAGCACCCCCTTTTACGTCGCGCATGACGAAAGCAACGCGACCACACCGCTTGACTTCGATGACTTTTACTGGGGTTCGCGATCTCCCGTGACCACCAACAACTGGACAAACGCCCCCCGAGTTACCGTGAAGCCATTCAACGCCGAGCCCTACCCCAGCATGCAGGTGACCATAAAGATGGCCTTCGTCGACGACGAGCTGGTGGAAGGGAGAACCCTCGAGCAGGCCGCTAATCTGACGGGCATGAGCCCGGACTGGGGGCCCATGAAACTATACGGATACGATCGCCCAAAGAGCAACACTGGAAAAGTGCTTACGCTGATTCTTTTCGAGGTCATGGTCACCACTAGAAGCGGGTATACTTCAACCAACACCGAGCTTTACGCCTCGCCCACGGACATGGTCGCAAACGTATATATAGACCGGGTGGTCAATGTCTCATCCGATGCCACCAAAAAAGGCACGCGCTACAACGCATATAACGAATGCATAAGCGCTCCACACACCAAGAACAGCATAACCATACGCGCTTATGGCGAGGGGTTTACGCAATCGGATCTGGACGCTGGCCTGGTGAGCGTGAAGCTGGTGCGCGTGGAGGACACGGACATAGAGCTGAAGAACATGTCCTTCGGCATGGATGGCAACGAAGCCTACATCCAGGGCACCATAGACCTTAACGACAACAATGGCTCAGAGGAGCCTTGGGGCCCCAAATACCGCATGCCGGGATACTGGCATGCCTGGCTGGTGGTCAACCACGTCATCTCGGTGCGCAACAACATCTTCGTGGTGGAATACCCGGTGCCCGTCTACCATTCGCCCGGCTCCGACTTCAATGATTCCAGCGGAGACAAGCAGGGGCTGGAGAGTGCTACCGACGAGGTATTGACCCTCACCATGGTCGATTACGTTACGGACCTGGTGCCCGAGAACTATCCGAACCCCGGTATAGGGGCGGTGATACAGCTTGTGCATACCACATCGGATAACGGGGTGCCTATAGATACCATCACGGGGAAAAACCTCACCATTAGTCCTTCCACACAGAAGGGGTACACCACGGGGCTCACGGTAAGCGCGCACTTCGATTTCACCGGACACATAGGAGGCAACTACATGGTGCGCGTGATCAACTGCATCGACCGCGCCACACCCTCCAAGGACGTTATGGGCAATACGTATTTCGAGCTAACTACAGGTCCCTATTACTATCTGGAAGGCCCTCCGGCGGTAAACGAGGTTTACGTGTACGAGGAGACGCCGGTTACGGCGAGCCCAAGGCATTTCGTTTACGATGACCGTGGCTACACATATACTCTGGAGATCAAGGGCTACAACTTCGATAACCTCATAGCTGCGGCGGATGTGAAGCTGGGCATAGGGGGAAATACCTCCGATGACCCGCCCAGCGGGGCTGTAAATGAGATATCGCCTTTGACCGTGACCTGGGTCGACTCCCAGACCCTGCGGGCGGTGTTCGACTTCCACGAGGACGCTTCTGGCAACGAGGTTGTGGAGGAAACGGAACGCGGCGTTTATTGGCTGTGGGTCAGGAACAGCAACGGTTTTGGCAAGGTGTTGAATCCAGCCCTCGATATTCGCGCTCCCGCACCGGTTATATACGATTACGACATAAAGACATACGGGCTGTGGCAGAACTATTACAACGTGGGAATAGATCTGGTGGGTGAGTGCTTCGACGTAGACGAGGTTTCAGGGACTTATTATTTCGATGTTATGATCAAGGAAAAGACGGACCCGGTCAACGACTGGCTGGCCACGGAAGGGCTCGATGACCCCACGGCATCGGATTTCGGGAGGAAAGCGACCTGTGCCCTCAACCTGATAGATTGCGACGCCGGCGACTGGGAGCTTTACGCCAAGTCCATGCCCTCGGGGGCGACCGATAGCGGTTATACCGATATCATAAGCGGCGATACCTATATTACCTATCTACCGGTGACCGTGGGCACTCCCACCCTCCTCACCAACGGGGTCCCCACGGCGTCAGAGCCCTGGTCGGTGAAGGTGAAATCTCATTACATGAACTCAAATGCAGCAGGGGAGTGGCCCCCTGGTTGGAGCGATTGGCTGGAGAGCACGGAGGGTGCCGGCAGCCAGGCGGTAGTGTACGAGACTGATGACGGTCGCTCCCAGCCTCAGAACCGCACCAGAGGAGAGATGTTCTTCGTGGAGCTTCGCGGCATGGGCTTCAACAAGGGCACGGTAAACATTCAGTGCCAGAACGATCATGGTGAGGATACAGACGGCATGGACGAGACCTGGACAAACGTTCCGGTCCTCACGGACAGGGCGAACGTGAAGGTATGGATCGCGATGCAGGCAAGCGACGCAAAGCGAACCGGACCTCACCAGAAGGATGATGGGAGCGCCAATCCCATCAGAATAAAGATAAAGAACAACGTCAACAACAAGTGGTCAGACCTTTTCAACAACCGCATCAGGGTGAGGTATCCGTGAGGCGAGGGGGGTCGAGATGAAAGGCCTTATGGGAAGGCGGGAAAAGCGAACGTCTCGCACGAGACGTTTCTCCTGCCGGGATTCACGTCCCTCGGTACTAAAGGAAACATTCGCTTCCCATGCACAGGATAAACGAACGGCGAGAGAGGAAGGCTTTACCCTGGTAGAGATGCTCATAGCCTTTCTGATCCTATCGTTCGTGGTATACGCGGCCTTCAACATGCTGGATGTGCAGATAAAGGCCAGTGGCGTATATGCCGCCAAATCGGAACTCAGCCAGGAGCTGAGGGAAACAGCTACCACCATGGTGGACCAGTTGAGGGTGGCATATTCTTTTACCACCGCTGATACCGCGAACGTGGCTTTCACGGCGTATTTGACCGGCACATCTCAGCTATATAATGTCCAGTTCTTCCTGCAGGGAACGGATCTGATCCACCGCGCAAGCACAGGAGCGCTAGGGCCCTCCGACGACCGGGTTCTGGCAAGTGGCGTGACCGGGTTGAGGTTCTTGTATTACGATGCGGCAGGTAGTGCGCTGTCTACCCCTGTTTCCAACCTTGCATCAATAGCCAAGGTGGAGATAGAGCTCAGCATGAAGGTGTCTGGCATCGAAGGGACGGTAAAGACCGTGGCCAGGATGAGGAAATAGGCGAGGAGCGGAGATAAGGAACTCCGGTTAGCGCTGGGAGTGGTCTAAGATGAAAGCGAAAGGGTCACGATTGCGGCGCCAAAAGGGATTTTTTGGCATTGCCGGCGGCAGGTCGGTAATCCATGGCCGCCAAGAAGGCTTTGCCATGATCTTCGTTATTTTCACCATCATGGTTCTCGGCATACTGGGAGCCCTGGTTCTCCTCTATACGACCTATGCTCTTCGCAGCGCCACCGGCGTGACTCCTGCGTCGAGGGCGCACGCTGCCGCCGAGGCGGGGCTGGATGTCGTCCATGCCATGCTGGCGGCAGGGGATATCACCGGCACCACGACTGGTATAACCGGTAGCGTGTGGAACGGCAACGGCACCTATACCGTGGATGTGGTCAAGAACCCCGACATGGGCGACGGAGATCCCTACGACTGGCTGGTTACCTCCTCGGGCACCTATACCGCCAGTATCGAAGGCGTGACGCGAACCTTTTACCGCACCTTGGAGGAGGTCATTTCCTTCGCCGGCGGGCATTATTACAGCGCTCTTGACTACGTGCTCTTCTCCAAAGAGGGAAGCGTAAAATTCAACCTAGGAGGCAGTCTCCTGCAGGTGGGAGGAATCCTTATAGACGGCAGCGTATACGCAGGAAAGGACGTCGAGCTCCAGAACCAGGCGCGTCTGGCAGCTGGTACTAATTTCGAGATAAGGGGGGACGTGGTAACAGAGCGTGGCGACATCATCGTACGCGAGCTGAACGTAGCCCTTGCGGCCTCCACGGTCAGGCTGAACGGGAACCTATACAGCGGTATTCTGGCACGGCCAGGCGATACCGGTGGAGGGGTGTTGCTGGAGACAAGAGTGGGTATAGCCGGAGGGGGAAACATCGAGCTGACGGGAAGTATCGACTCCTCAGGCAGGTTGAGCGGCTACGATCAGGGCGTGAGGATGATCAACGAGGTATGGGTCGCTGGCGGGTGCACGACCCGCATCAACGGCACCATAAGGTCAAAAAAGGATGTGTACAGTGAGAACTCCGTGCGAATCGCCGCGGGATGGCCTTCCACAGAAGTAAACGGTACCATATATAGTGGTGAGGATGTAAACCTTCGCTCCGTGCTTAATATCGCAGGAGGCACGTTGAACAACAACGTTAACGGGAGCATTTACGCGGCGGGAAACATCGACCTGTACGCCTCTGGGACTTTTCTTGGGACTATGCAGAACCGCGTGGGCGGGGACATCCAGGCCGGCGGCAACGTCAATATCACCCATGAGTTCGGCGTTGGCTGCGGCAACCCAAGCGGGTATGTCGTTGGAGGCAACATCTACGGCAACAGCGTGACCATAAGCGGTTCGCTCGGCGCAGCGGGAACGCTTTCCAACAGCATCGGCGGCAATATCTACGCGGATGGCCCATTCAGCCTTTCCAACCGTGTTATCACCTTGGGGACGTCCAGAACTACAGTCGGTGGGAGTATCTACTCGGAGGGTAATCTCGCCATCAGCAACGAAGGCGGTTTCCTCTCTACGGCCACGACGAGCATAAACGGCAGCCTGGCGGCGTTGAACCCGCCGTCCACAAACCCCGGCGTGTTTTCCGACGGGAGCATGACGCTTTCCTCAAACGAGGGCTTATTTGCGGATGCTTATGTTTCCATAAACAAAGACGCGAGGCGCTATGGTGGAAACCCAACCACGAGCGGCGATATCAGGGTTTCGGGGATAAAAACGGCACTTCCCTCGCCGTTCAGCGTGCCCGAGCCTAGCGATCCGAATGCCCCTAACGAGTACCGGGAGGTGCTGCTGCCGGAATGCGACTTCGACTATTACCGGGAAATGGCCAAGGAGCAGGAGCTGCTAGATGGACAGGATCACTATTTCCCGACCCCGCCTGTTCCCAACCTGGACATCCCGGCAGGGGCTTTCAGCTCCAGCCTCTTCGTGGTGTTCGTCGAGGGGGACCTGAACGTGGGCACGGTTTCCGTCCCGGTGAATTGCAAGGCGGTTCTTGTGGCCACGGGAAACATCACCCTGCAGGAGGAGATGCGGCGAGAGGGCAGCGGGGACGCCGAGTTCCAGATCATAGCAGGCGGAAAGTTCCGCTATGACGCAGGGGGAAACCTCAGCATCGACGATAACGACCAGTTCTTCATATACGCTGCTCATGAGAATTACAATCCCGTGAGCGACCCGGTAAGCGTCGTATACGAGATGGGCTGGTTTAAAAACCTCAAAGGTCAAATAACGGCGAGGGGGGATATAGTCCTCAACTCTAACGGATCGAGGTTCAGCTGGCTGCCGGGTTCCAATTACTCCGTGCATTATAAGAGCCCCTCGGTTCTGGGAGAGGCTTTCCGAATCCCCTTCAAGGTGAAGATGTGGAAGGAGAAGTAAGCGCCGCGCGAACACATATCATACCGATATACGGGAGCCGTACCTACGGCTCCCGTTCTTGCTGAAGGACCGCGCGATGACCCGGGTGAAACGGGCATGTGCAACGGGTATACTAGATAAAATTTGATACGGGTGCAAGTATGGAGAGGTAAAAATGGCGGAGAGGAAGGTTCACGATTCCGAAACGGGGTACGACATAGAGCGGCTGAGGGTGGACAAGCCCCGCAGGGGTTACCCATGGTACCTGATGCTGGTGGGTTTAGTGCTCATGTCATATTTCAGCATCAATATGATTATGAATTGCGTGTTCGCAGTGGACCTCTCGAGCGACGGGATGAGGGTGGTGCAGAGAGAGGCGATATACGACGATTCCGGAAACCTCGTAAGAGAACCTGAGGTGATCGTCCTGCAAGGGGTCTCGGGCTGGGTTGAGGGTTTCGCTCCCTGGCTCGCGGTGAACGGCTACATCATATCCCTGGGAGCATTGCTATTCGGTCTGGGATATGTCATGACGGAGAGAAAAAAGGATAAGCTTGAGGTCTCGCTCTTCAAGATGAGGATTCTGGGCTGTTACCTCTGCCTGCTGGCTCTGCTCATGCTGGCGCTGGGCCTGGACAGGGTGTTTTTCATTCCCCACGGGCCCAAAGAAGGCGTCCTTGATTGGATGGACTGGTACATACTGGAGTTCATGGCGCACTCTGTGTGGGTGGTGGTGCTTGCGGCGATGGGGACCTTTTTCCTCAAGATCAGGATGGTCGATGGCGGAAACGGTGCAATGCCGGCCGAAGCGTGACGCAAAGCCGCGCATCCATTTCCGTACAGCGCGGCGAGGCGGCTGATGCTATTCTCAAGCGAGATCTCAAATGGCCAAAGCAAGGTCAGTAAGCGGGAGCATAGAGCAGACGGAGCAACACCGGGCGGAAAAGCTGAGATCCATGCGGGACGTAACGACCGAATCCGCAATGGCATATCCAGTTCTCAAGCATGCCGAACACAACGCTTGTAAAGAGCAGCGTATCCCCTGGTGGTCTCGGAGGCATGCGGGATGAGTAAAGCGCACATTCACGAAGAATTCGCAGGGCGCAGAAAAAAGGCATTGTCTATGGCCGGGAAAGCGGGGTTGCACGGCCTGCTGGTGACCCATATGCCAGATATACGGTATCTTTGCGGGTTCAGCGGATCAAGCGGAATGCTGGTGACTTTAGGAAATAGAGCCCATTTCATAACCGATTTCCGCTACCGGGAACAATCGAGGATGGAAGTGGTGGGCGCAAGGGTGGTAATCCAGGACAGCGGCTTAGCGGACGCGCTCCGCCTGTTGTTGGAAGAGGAGAGAGGTCAATGCCCCGTAGTTCATGAGGCGGATAAAAGGCGGGCGAAGCAAGTCGGAAAGGAAAAGCCGACCATTGGCAAAGGAGGGGAAGAAAGTTTCACTCGGTTTCCAGGCGTAAAGCTGACGGCAAAAGATAGCACATCGCTACTCCTGGGCTTTGACCCAGAACATGCCATGTACTCCGAAGTGACCTCCTTGAGAAGAGCCCTGCGCGGAATGGCTCGCCTGGTTCCTCTGAAAAGGTCTTTGGCGGCGCTGAGGGCCTGTAAAAGCAGGCGGGAGTTGAGCGTCATCCGCAAGGGCATAGCCTTGGCAGAGCAGGCTTTTCGCGAGTCATTGAGAGCCATTGGCGCATCGACTAGCGAGATGGCCTTGGCGGCGGAACTGGACACAACATGCAGGCGCATGGGAGCGGAATCGCTTTCCTTCGAGACCATCGTTGCTTCGGGAAAGCGGGGCGCGCTGGTGCATGCTAAACCCTCGAGGGCCAGGATTTCAGGGGTTGCGGTGATCGACTGGGGAGTGGTACACGAAGGGTACTGTACCGACTGCACCCGCACCATCGCCTTCGGGAGGGTGCCGCGAGAGATACGCAAAGCCCATGCTCTGGTGTTATCCGCACAGGAAAAGGCGTTTGAGGCTACTCGCCCGGGAGTACGGGCGAGGGAGGTTGATAGAGCCGCTCGGGAATTGATCGAGAAAGCTGGCTACGGAGAGTTTTTCGGGCATGGCCTCGGTCATGGAGTGGGTCTGGAAGTGCATGAGAGGCCGCATGTCGGCAAAACAAGCGATGACCTTCTTGAGGAAGGCATGGTCTTTACCGTGGAGCCGGGCATCTACCTTCCGGGTGTAGGGGGGGTACGGGTAGAGGACATGGTCCTGGTCACGCGGGATGGTATAGAGCTGTTGACGACACTTCCCCGCACCCTGGACCCCGCAGAATACGTCTGAGTGGCGCTGTAGTCGCTGATGCGCCTGAACCTAGCGCGACGCTTTTCTTTACCGCGGGAAAGCCTCTTGCCTTTCAGGCATCTCATCCATGAACGGTGGCCGATAGCGTTATTCTCCCACCTGTATCACTGCCGTTTCATCCTCGAAACCGTCGGCTCACGAGAAGAAGGTTGTATGTGGACATACGGGAAAACCTCGCCTTTCCCTGTGCTAGAATAAGAGCGCAAAGCATAAGGCAGGCATAGAAGCGAGAGGTAGAAGGCATGATAACCACGGCGGATTTTCGCAACGGCATCACCATCGAGCTCGACGGCAACCTCTTCAACCTCGTATATTTCCAGCACGTAAAACCGGGCAAAGGAGGGGCTTTCGTGCGCACCCGCCTGAAAAACCTCAAAACGGGGGCGGTGATCGAGAAGACCTTCCGCGCTGGCGAGAAAGTAGAGCTCGCCATCCTCGACAAGCGGCGCATGCAGTACCTTTACCGCGAGGGGGATAATTTCATCTTCATGGACCAGGAGACCTTCGAGCAGATGCCCATCGCAGAGGCGGAGGTGGGCGATGCGGCGAAATTCCTGGTCGAGGGGGTCACGGTGGAGGTGCCTCTATACGAGGGCAGGATCGTCGGCGTGGAGCCCCCTGTTTTCGTCGAGATGGAGGTTGTCGACACCGCCCCGGGCGTAAAGGGCGATACGGCCAGCGGCGGCAGCAAACCCGCCACCCTTGAGACCGGCCTGGTGGTGAACGTGCCCTTTTTCATCGAAGCTGGCAACCGCGTGAAGGTAGACACGCGTAGCGGCGAGTACGTGGAAAGGGTTGACTGACGTCCGCCGATACGCGTATCCGCCGAGAGGACGCGATATGGCGAGGTGGATTCGTTGCGGAAGAGTCAGCCGGTCTGTTACCCGGTTTATGGTGGATCCCAAGCCGCGCTTGCGGTTGATGTGGAGAAAATAAGGAAAGGTTCGATAGATGACGCCAGATGATCTATTGAAGCTTTGCAACGCCGTTTGTTTTCATAGCGGAGAAAAAATAAAAAGGCGGGATAAGCATGTTCGATGCGGGTGATTTCAAGCTGCGCCAGGGCGTGCTCGAGCTCATCGCCGGGATCGCCGTCAATGCCGTGGATGGCGCGTGGGGAGTGGCCGTGCGTCCCGACCACCCCGAGGAAAAAAGGAAGCGCAAAAACCTCGCCAGGGGAATTAAGGCGGAAGTAGATGGAAAAAGCGTGAGTTTCGACATCGAGACACACATGGAATACGGCAGGGACTTCAACCGTGTGGCGCGGGAACTGCAGCGCGAGGTGGCGCGCGCGGTCTCGGAGATGACCGGCTGGGAGGTAAAGGAGGTCAACGTGACCGTGGTGGGGGTGAACGCCCTCTAGGTGAAAGATCCCAAACCCCTCGGGAGACGGACTCTGGCGCGCATGGTCGCCTGCTGCGTCCTCTTTGAGATGGATATCACCGGTGACGAGCCGGAATCCGCTTTGGAGAACGTGTCGCGCATGCTGCGCGAGGGGGTCTACGAGGAACCGGCCCCTCCCAGCGAGATAACCGAGATGGCGAGGGAGCAGGTGCGCTTCTCCCTGGGAGGAGAGGCCTGCGTGGAGGAATTGGCCTCTTTCGGTGCGGAGAGTTTCTCCTATCCGGAGGAGCTTCCGGAGTTCTCGCGCGAGTTGTTCTATCTCTATCTCGACAACAGGGAGAGGATAGACGCGCTAATCAGGGATTACGCCGACCGCTGGTCCCTGGAGCGTATGCCCGCCGTCGATCGAAACCTGCTACGGTTGGGTATAACGGAGCTCCTATACCGTCCCGACATCCCCTCCAACGTAACCATAAACGAGTACCTGGAGCTGGCCAAATCCTTCTCCACCGAGGACTCCGGGAAGTTCGTGAACGGCGTGCTGGGAAGCATCGCGCGCGACCACGCCCAGGGTTCCAGGCCGGCATAGCCTGCCCGCCCGATGAAGGCCACCGTTTCACCTTGAAATGAAGGCCATAAAGCCGGGAAAGGCCCCCGGGATTGCAGCCAGGGCCTCGAAAACCCCTTTTTTAATCGCTAGTCGGATCGGGAAAGCATCTCTTCCTGAAGAGCGAAATACCGCCTCTAGATTTGATCCTCCACCGCCTCTGCCGTGACAGCAGTCATGATAGCATCGGGGAGAGGGGGACATTCATGGGGATCGAGAAAGGTGTGAGTCGCCTGGGAATG
>JACVJG010000029.1 GCA_015711875.1 Candidatus Solincola jinzensis
CCTCCACCATCTCCACCCGGATGTCCGGCTTCCTCCCGGAATGCTGTTCCACGATCTTGGAGCAGCACATCACCGGGCAGCCCTCGATGATCACGAAGAGCTCCGCCCCCGCGATCTTGCCCAGGCCGGTGTCTTTGTCGATGGCCACCGCGGGCAGGCATACCAGGTGGTAGTCCTCGTTCTCCTTCACCAGCTCCGTGGCCACCGCCCCGGCCAGCTGCCCGGTGTTGGCGGCGCCGTAACAGGTGGCGATAACCACCTTGAACTCGGCCATCTCACTCTCCTTTCTCCTCTCGAAAGATCAGTGGCGTGGATCCCTTAAGCGAACATCCCGAAAACGTAGCCCGTGAGCATGGCGAAAACGCACACCAGCATGATATACATACCGGCTTTCTTGAATCCCATGATACGGATGAGCACGATCATGCTGGGCAGGGAGAGCGCGGGTCCCGCGAGCATCAACGCCAGGGCCGGCCCCTTGCCCATGCCCAGCTCAAGCAGCCCCTTGACGATGGGCACCTCGGTAAGGGTGGCGAAGTACATGAGGGCGCCGGAGACGGAGGCGATGGCGTTGCCGCCGATGGTATTGCCGCCCACGTAACGGGCGATGACGTCCGATGGGATAAGCTCCTTCACTATCCCTACCAGGAAGACCCCGACGAGCAGCACCGGCAGGATCATCTTCACCATGCGCCAGGTCTCGGAGAACCAGGTCCTTATCTCCTCGCGCGTGAACCAGCGTTTCACCAGGTAGATCAACAGCGCGACCAGGAGTATCTCCCCCGCGTATTTGACGATGGTGGGCGTCTTCGCCGTGCCGTAGACCAGGATGGCGATGAGCGCGCCGAAAAAGGCGAGGTTCTGGTAGCCCGGCCTCACCCTGCCGTCGTCGTAGGCGAAGGCCTCCTCGTCCTCGGCCGCCCTCACCCTGGCCGCCTCCTCCTTGTGGAAGATACCTGCCATGATCAGCCCTATGACGAAGGCGAAGCCCACCGCCCCGATGATGCGCGCGATGCCCAGGTCGTATCCCAGCAGGTTCATGGAATAGGTCATGGCCAGGATGTTGATGGCGGGCGAGGAGTAGAGGAAGGCTATGGCCGGCCCCAGGCCCGCGCCCTTCTCGCGGATGCCGGTGAAAAGGGGGAGCACGGTGCAGGAGCAAACGGCCAGGATGGCCCCGGACACCGACGCCACCGAGTAGGCCAAAGCCTTGTTGGTCCTGGGGCCGAAGTAGCGCATCACCGCCGCCGTGTTGAGGAAGGCGGTGATGGCCCCGGCGATGAAGAAGGCGGGGATGAGGCAGAAGAGGGTATGCTGCGCCACGTATTCGACCAGAGTGCGCAGGCCCTCCATCATCAAGCCGCCGAAAGTCATCTCTAGCGCTCCCCTTTCCGGTACCAACGGCCTCTAACCTTGACTGCCTCCCTTAGCCGCCCAGCCAGTTCCGTATCTCCTTCTTGTCCGGGACTTTGCCCTTGGAGATCACCTTGCCGTCGATGACCACGCCGGGAGTGGTGAGGACGTTGTATTTCATGATCTCGCCCATCTCCGTGACCTCGTCCACCTGTACGTCCAGGCCCAGCTCCTCCGCCACCTGCCGGATGGCCTCCTTGGTGGCCTTGCACTTCTTGCATCCCGTTCCCAGTACCTTGATCTCCATCTCTCTCACCTCGCTTTTGTCCAGGTTCCGACCCTTTCTGTTGACCGGCCCTTACAGGCCGAGCTCGCGCAGCTTCTCCAGCTTGCCCTCCATTCCCTCCTCGAGCAGGGGAGGGCAGTCCTCGATGTCCTTCTCGCCCTCCACGACCTGCGCGGCGAATGCCATGCAGGAAGCCATGCCGCATCTGCCGCAGTTGGTGCGGGGTAGGAAACGCAGGATGTCCAGGAGCTTTGGCGGTACCCTGGTGGTATGATCAGGCGTGATCTGATCCCTTCTCTCCCAGATGTCGTTTATGAAATCCACCGCCTTTTTTGCGGTCCTCTCGGCGTGTTTGCGGTCTTTCAGGGGTTTTATGTTGATGACGTTTTGCTGCAGCGAATACTTATACACGCCGTCTCCCCAGACCAGCGCTGGCGCCTTCGGCTGGTAAAAACCGTTCTTCACCGCAGCGTTGACATAGGGCATCACCGGCGCGAGGTCCGCGTCCGTCTTGATTATGGCCACCCAGATGGGAGACCCCGGGTCGCAGGGAGGCGAGAACATCTCCAGCTCGTAGTCTTTGATCAGCATCGCATTAACCCGCTTTCGTCTTCGCGTTTTCCTTCCGGTTCATGCCGACTTGCGCTCAACCTCCGGCGTCCTTCTTCCCCGTGACGATCTCTCCCTGGTTGGGGCGATAGGACTCCTCGAAGACCGGCACGCAGTGGGGGAGGTCGGCCTCCTTCACTTTCTTCTCCAGCACTTCGTGGATGAAGGCCAGCGCCTCGTCCCGGTCCTCGTCGGCCAGGATGCGCTTGATGCGGATGAGCTCCTCTTCCTCCAGGAGTATCGCGATCCTTTTCATTTCCTTGCCCCCTTCCTCCTGCCCCCATGGATGCGTGGCCTCGAGCGCGTTTCCTCGGGCAAACCGCAACAGACCACGTCCCTCCTGGAAGCGCTCTTCTTATAGTCGAGATAGGCGAGGAACGTCTGGGTCATCGCCTCCAGTTTCCCGCGTTCTACCGCATAATAGGATGCCGTACCTTCCTTGCGCGAGACGAGGAATCCGCCTTCCTTGAGTACGTTCATGTCGTGCGAGGCCAGCTGCTGCGAGATGCCCAGTTCACCCTCGACCTCACATACGCACCTCTCGCCCTTGAGAAGCAGGCACATGATGCGCAGCCGGTTGGGGTCGGAGAGTATTTTAAGGTCCTCTGCCAAGTCCACCATCCCGGCATCTGCTACACACTTGAGTGTCTCCCGCTCCGCCACGTTTTCCTACCTTTCACCAATCTTCATTTGTACCTATCTATATTTGTATTATAGCTCGCGGCCATCGTGTGTCAATGACCCCGCTGATCCTTGCGGCGGCATGGTTCGCAAAGCAGAGCTGGGACAGTCTGGCGCTTGAATATGCGGGGAGGAGAAGCATGTGTAGCCGCCATACAAGATGCCCGGAAGAGCCCCGACTCGGCACGTATGCGACTACCGTTCAGGAGCTTGCTTTACGCTCGTGGCCTCGGGGATTGAACGCGGCTGGCAGGTGGCTTGAAAGGTGCCAGCAATATCTCTGCCTGCTATGCCCTGGCTGCCTCGTCAATAGACAGCTTCTGGTTTACCCTCGGTTTTCATCTCGAGCTCGCCAATACCGCCTTGAGGCCGGCTTTCTTCACGGCCTTCTGGATGTCACCGATAGAGACCAGCCCGGGGTCGTAGGTCACTGTCATGCGATTAGTGATGGGATTAAGCAGAAACTCCTCCACACCTTTCAGGGACTTGACCCTCTTCTCGACGATCTGACCCTCGCAGGAGCAGCCCATCCCTTCGATCTGAAAGACCACCGTTTCCAGGCTTCCTGTCTTGCCTGCATTGTTCTCCATCATTCCTCCTTGGTCTGTTCCGTCTTCACGGCCGCCTTCGCCTTGCCCCATGGCCTTGCTCATAAAGGTCGGGGGCCTTATCCCATTTCCAGGTCAGCAGCCTCAGGGCGTTGAAGATCACCAGGACCGCGCTCACCTCGTTAAGCAGCAGCCCCGTAACCAAGCCGAGCAGGCCAATCAGCGCCATGGTAACCATGAAGGCGATGTTCACCAGGGACACGACGATGTTCTGCCTGATATTACGAACCGCCTTACTGCTCAAGGCCCGCAGATACCCGATCCTCGAGAGGTCATCAGACATCAGCACGACATCTCCGGCCTCGATCGCGATATCCGAACCTGCGGCACCCATGGCAATCCCGACATCCGAAGCGGCCATCGCCGGAGCGTCGTTTATGCCGTCTCCGACCATCGCCACAGCTCCGAACCTGCTCTTCAGCTTCCTTACCACCTCGACCTTGTCGACCGGGAGCAGTTGTGCGTAGAACTCATCGACCCCCACCTTGAGGGCGACAGCCTCCGCGCTGCGCTGGTTGTCGCCGGTGAGCATGACCGTCTTGACCCCGGCTTTCTTCAGGCCCTGGAGCGCTTCCCTCGCCCCCGGCCTGACCTCGTCGGCGATGGCCAGCAATCCGATCAGACGCCCCTGTGTACTCACGAGGACGACCGTCTTTCCCTCGCTCTCGAGGACGGCGACCTCTTCCCGGGCCAGTCCGGTAGGGACTCCCATCTCCTCTTGAAACCTGTCGTTGCCGATGTAATAGAGGTGCCCGTTCAATCTTGCCGTGACACCGAGTCCCGAAATCTCCTGGAAGTCCTCCACGGGCAGCAACCCAGAAGAACCGTAGTTTTCCCTGGCCTTCCTGGCGATCGCCGCAGCCAACGGATGCCCCGACCTCGACTCGATGCTACCGGCGATATGCAACAGGTCCCTATCCGATGTCCCATCCAGCGCCCTGATATCCGTCACCTCAGGCATTCCGATGGTAAGGGTACCGGTCTTGTCGAAAGCGACGACTCTGACCTTGTCGACGGCCTCCAAATACACGCCGCCTTTGAACACCGTGCCGTTGCGGGCGGCATTCGTCATGCCGGCCACTACCGCCACGGGAACCGAGAGCGCGAGCCCGCAGGAGCAGGAGACCACGAACACCACCAGGCCCCGCAAGATGAATTCCCGCCATTCCGCTCCGAGAAAAAGGGGAGGGATTACCGCCACCAGAATCCCGAGCAGCAGCATGATCGGGGTGTAATATTTGCCGAATCCATCGGCGAAAGTCTGATACGAAGTCTTTCTGGCCTGCGCTTCCTCGACGGAACATATGATCTTAGAGAGCATCGTCTCCGACGCCGGCTTGTCGACACGCACTTCAAGCGATCCGTCCTGGTTGATCGTTCCGGTGAAGACGTCGTCACCGACCTGCTTGCGTACTGGGATCGGCTCCCCGGTGACCGCTGCCTGGTTTACGAATGACTCCCCCCGCACGATCTTCCCGTCGACGGGTATCCTCTCTCCCGGCCTGACCACGACGACGTCTCCGACGCAGATGTCCTCTGTGCGCATTACCGTTTCTTCGCCTTCTTTGCGCACGAGGGCCTCCTTCGGCGCCAAGTCCATCAGGGACCTGATCGCCCCCCTTGCTTTATCCACGGCATACGATTCGAGCACGTCGCCAAGGGAATATACAAAGACCAATATCGCCGATTCGTACCACATGCCCAGTATCATCGCCCCCGTGGCACCGATGAGCATGAGCAGGTGGATAGTGGGGGTAAGGTTCATGAGGGCGATGAGAGCCTTGCGAGCAGGATAGAAAACGCCGATGAGCACCGCGAGCGCGAACAGGGCATCGCTCACCACCCCCGGCACCCCCGCGAGCTTGATCGCAAAGGAGATGATTATGACCGCGCCGCAGCCATAAAGAGCGAGCTGCTGCTTCTCGCTCCACCAAGTGCTGCGGCGCTTGTCTTCCTTCGCCGACGAGGCGTTCATTCCCGTCTCCGCGATGGACCGGATTATGTCCTCAACCGCGATTTTCGACTGGTCGTAACCGACGCGTACCCGTTTGGAGACAGGGTTTACATCGTAGCTCGTCACTCCGGATAAGGAACTCAGTTTCTTCTCGATCAGGCTCGCCTCACAGGAACACTCTATCCCTTCGATCTGGAGGGTTATCTCCCTGATGGCCAGCTCGCCGTCTTGCATGATCGCCTCCCTCGGCCGCGGTTAAAATACCCGGTGACTTGCCTGCCGCATGAATCCATATTGATAATTATCGATATACATGGCAAAAAAAGAGGCGCTCTCAAGGCACCATCTCCCGCAACGCCTCCATCTTCCGTGCGTTTAGGCGGTAATACACCCAGTAACCACGCTTCTCCGCTTCCACAAGACCCGCTTCACGCAAGATTTTCAGGTGATATGAGATCGTGGGCTGGGACAATCCGCAACATCCGGTAAACTCGCACGCGCAGACCTCGGGCTGGCGGCGCAGATGATCCAGGATAGCCAACCGTGCTTCGTCGGAGAGCGCCTTGAATAGGCCGGCGCTCTCCGCGAACTGCGCACAAGGTTGCTCAGCCCTGTGCTGCGCCTGTTTAGACGCCATAGCAACCTTTATCTTCGCCATGGCTCCAGCTTATAAAGCATATCGATAAATGTCAATATATTTTCTCAACCCACCCACCTCCAGGGGGACGCCGGGCTAAGATCTGTACCGCCAAAACTGGATCTAGGAGATTATTTCCGTCTGGTACCCGCCTCTGTATTGACAAGTATTAGTTATAGTTATAAATAATATAAAAATTGATGATTGTCTGTTCTTACGGGCTTATCAGCTCATGGTTCATCGCAGGGGAAAACATGAGAGGAGTATGAGATGCAGGTAAGCGAGGAGATGCAGAAGGCGATCGATGCCCTGTCGGAGCTGCCGGGTTATATCTGCCACGGCCTGGTAAATTACCGCAAAGGTGTCACCGCCCTGAACGAGGATTCCGATCCGCAAGACGAGATGAACTACTTTCCCCAGCAGTGTACGGCTATCATTCAGACCCTGGAAAAATCACTGCAGAACCTGGATGGAGGGAATCCCGACAAGCTGTTGGTCGAATCCTCCAAGATGACCATGATGATCTTCCCAGTAGATGACACCTACTTCTGCGGGGTAGGTCTCATGCCAGGCAACCCAACGGACGAGGCGGCAAGGCGCCTCGAGGACTTGCGCGCGGCTTTCCGTGCCAAACTTTCCGAGTAAGGACCAAGGAGACGTCGGGCATGCAGGAACGGATCGACGCACGCGGCCTCGCATGCCCCGCCCCCGTGGTGAAGACCAGGGACGCCCTCAACAAGGGCGCCAGGGACATTGAGGTCCTGGTGGACAACCCTACAGCAAGAGACAACGTTTCCCGTTTCGCGGCCTCCCAGGGATGCCAGGTAGGAGTGGAGGAAAACGGGGGGGTTTTCAGGATCATCATCTCGAACCCCTCGGAGTTGAAAGAAGGGCAGGCTCTACTGGGCGATGTCACGCAGGAGCAGCGCAGCGTGGTTGTACTCAGCGACGACAGCATGGGGAGGGGAGAAAGAGAACTGGGCGCTATTCTGATCAAAGCCTTCCTCAACACCCTTTCGGAAAGCGATCCTCCGCCCTGGAGGCTGGTCCTCTTCAATCGTGGGGTACTTCTGTCGGAAGATGGTGCCGATACCGTGGCGGCACTGCAACGCTTGTGCCATGCGGGAGTTGAAATACTGGTATGCGGGACTTGCCTGGATTTCTTCGGGATTAAAGGGAAGGTGGCGGTCGGGACTGTAAGCAACATGTACGATATACTGACCACCATGCTCGCCGCCACCAATACCGTGACCATCTAGGACACCGCCCACGACCACCGTTGTCGCGTGCTCATCATAGCGCTTCCCTCATCAGGCGCCCCAGCATGTCGCCGACTTTTTCGTTCAATTAATCCGCCTTCATCAGGGTAAAGCAGCACGTCTCGCCGTCCTTCTCGTAATACATCAACGCGAGTCTATCACCATCCTGGATGCCAGCCTTTATGCGCAGCTCCTTGGGCAGGATCAACTGCCCCCTCGTATCGACAGACGCTACAGAGGCGAACTGCCATCCCCCATTTTGCGATTCCGGTGGTTGTGCGCTTACGTCCTTCTTCGTCAATGTAACCACCTGCCCGTCGATATATGCGCGGCCGATGGATGCTTTTTTCTTCTTACCATTCCATGACCTGAAAAGATGTTCTAAGGACTTGCATGAAGAGAGTAGGCACGGCAGAGTGAAACCGGCGGCCTACAGTCTCGCAGATTGGTTTGCCGTGCCTCAAGGATGACGTTCTTGCATACGTCCATGTTATTATAGGCAAGGCCTGATTGTTGGCAGCGGAGGAGGAGACGAAGTGAACAGAACGACCCTGAGCCTGGATGAGGACGAGTTGATCTGGCTGAAAAGGGTGATCACCGACCAGGACAAGGAAGAGGCCTTGGAGTTCATCAACAAGGTCATGAAACCACATCTGAGGGAAGCGGAGCGCCCCACCGGCCTGCAGAGGACCTTCGACGCCGGAGGGCCGCCGGGGCAGATCGGCGCCCCACGCTAGCCTGCCGCGGGTCGTGGCGGGAAAGCGAGGCAATTCATATGGGCGAGAAGAAGGTGCTCTTCGTCTGCGGGGAGAACGCCGCCCGCAGCCAGATGGCGGAGGCCATCTTCAACCACCTGGCGCGGGAATGGCGCGCTGAGAGCGCGGGGACTATCCCGGGAAGCAAGGTGAACCCCCTGGCCGTGCAGGCCATGGCCGAGGAGGGACTGGACATCTCCGCCAACAGGCCCAAGGGTCTGGACCTCGAGCGCCTGGACGATTTCGAGCGCATCATCTCCTTCGGCTGCATCGTGAAGAGCGTATTCCCGGCGCGTGACCGCCTTGAGGAATGGCCGCTGCCGGATCCCGGCAAGGGGGACATCGAGATGATGCGCTCCACGCGGGACGAGATCAAGCGCCTGGTCTCGGCCCTGGTCGAGGAGCTGGAGGGGGCCCATTAAAGGACGCGGGGAACCGCAGATCCTGACCGCCCTTCAAGCCGTCGGCGATTATCTCATGCCTTTCGGTTGTCGCTTTCGGGAGGAATCCAACGCCATCATGTTCTCCATGTATGCGCGGGTATTTCTTCTTGTCCAGCACGGAATACGCGAGAAACCAACGCCACCGATCTCCAGCCGTGACAGAGCGTTCGTCTCTCGGCCGGAGTGGACGCCAAGACGGCAGCAGGAGACGGCGCCGTTATCGGGCGCAAACCGCGCCCAGGATCCCCTGCGTGAAAGCGCGGTCTACGCGGGCCTCGCGGCCGCCAGCCTTAGCTTTTGAGCCGGCGCCATGCCGGCGGCTCTCTTCCCTATGGCTTCCAAGCCCTTGGGAGCTGCCGCTCGTTCCTCGCGTCGCTGGAGCGCTTGACCACACCGATCGCCTACGACCGTCCGCCTAAGGCAGGAAGCTGCGGAATGGCTTGTCCACCGGTATCTTCCCCCTGCGCAGGGTGAGGATGATGTGCTCGGTGATGGTGTCGCCGGAGATCTCCAGCCTTTCTCCTTCAAGATCGACGTAACCCGAATAAGCGGCCTCGAAGCGGTAATAGCAAGGCTGCGACAAGCGGGCGAGCCTTTTCCTCAACCCGTGCGGGACGCCCATGTTCTCCAGCAGGTCTATTTGCTCGGGTATGTTCTTGACTTCGAACTCGACCTCTCCCGATGTCCCACGCTCACCGAAACGGAAACCGTAGCGGTGTGGATAGACCTGGATGCCGAGGTCGTCCATGCCGTAATCCTCGAAATGCCATTCCATGCGGAAGGTCTCCGCCCCCAGGCGGTCTCCCCGCGCCACCAGCAGCATCGGTATATGGGCGCCGCCGCAAGACCGGCCGCATATCACGTCCGCGAAGAGCATGGTCACGCCGCTTTCACGGTGCATGAGCCTTCCCCAGTGCCAGCGCTCGATCATCACCGAGGCGGGGAAATTGCCCCAGTTATGGTCGTGGTAGCCCTCGCCCCTCACCTCGACCCTGCCCCCGGGGTAGGACAGCGTGCCCTCCACCTCCGCTCGCGGCTGGGGCACCAGCCAGCCGAAGGCGAGGGGATAGGTGGGGTACCCGAACATCATCTGGCCGTTGCCCAGCGCCCAACCGGGAAGCAGGCTCCTGAACACGAGGTGGGCCGAGAACTCGCCGTGCTCCAGGTCCACCCGGTACTCGGGATAGCCTCCGCGTATGCGGTTCCCCGCCAACTCCACGTCGCATTCCCGTGTCGAGGCCCTGAACCGCGAGCGCGGGATGTTGATATGGTTGTTGTAAAAGGTCCCGTCCGGCAGGTACACGTGCAGCCACATCAAGGACTTGGTCTTGCTGAATTTCCAGGTGTCCGGATCCATGAGCCCGCATACCACGGCGTGGCCGTCCTCGAACTTGGCGTCGAAGTACCACCACTCGAAGCCGAACCTCCCGCCGGGGCGGTGCGAGGCGTCGAAACGCTCGGGTATGCCCCGGTTCAGGTCATCGGGATGGCGCCCCGCCGGCAGGCCCTGGAAAAACACCGGCACTTTGCGAGGCCCCGGAAACGCCGCCGCGAGCATGCGCGCTAACGACACCCCGGCGAGCATGTTTTCCCCTTCGCGATGCATCTTTACCCCTCCTAACGCTTGAGACCGCTTATGCCCGAAGATCTTCTGGACGATGTTGATGATTTGCTGCTTTACGGTGCTATTCCCCCTTGTGGTCGCGCTCCCCGTCCGACACGGCGACACATAGCAGGCGGCTTCCTGAGCTACTCTCCATTCACGTTCGGAGCTCCCCTGACGCGACCTGCCTGAGTCCGGGTATCTGGTAGGACATCATCTTTCCGTAAAGCTGCGGCCTGGAGCGGGAGATCCCCAGGAAGGCGCGCAGGGCATGTCGCCGCAGCGCCCTGGGGGTGGCGTCCATCATGCGCCTTAGCGCCCAGGCCACGCGGTAGAAGGAGAGCACCTCACGGTAGAGCTCGAAGGCCCTGGCCCTGTCGTCCACCGCCAGCGCCGCGATGCGGCCGCTGAGCAGGGAGGCGTGCACGCCGAAGAGGAAAAGGGGGTCGTTCATGGACGCCAGGGTGCCGGCGATTATCTTGTCTCCCACGAAAAGCCTGGGGTTATCGAGGGCGCTCACCGCCACCGCGCCGTGGAAGGGATGCCACTCGCGGAAATCCACCCCCTCGTCCTCCTGCAGCGTCTCCGCCCATCTCTCCACCAGGTCGCGCCTTATAGGCCCGCTGCGATCGAAGAAGAGCGCGTAGGCGATGCCGTTGGAGTTGGCCAGGTAGCAATAGTCGCGGGTCATATCGTTGAAGTAAGCTACCGCCTTGGGCTCCCCCTCGTACCTGGTGGTGGAGGTGTAGCCGTACACCTGCTTGAATGGTATGCCCAAGGCCAGGAAGGATTCGGGATGCAGGCCGGTGGCGACGATGCTGTTGGGGGGAAGCTGCTCGAGGTCGGCCTGGCAGCGCAATCGCCAGCCGAACTCGAACCTCACCCCCGCCTCCACCGCCAGGCCGTGGAGGTAGCTTTCGATGGAAGTGGAGCGCGAACCCCTCTCCACGGCGTGGAGATGCAGCAGGCCGCCGTCGATGTCGTACCTCTCACCGTAGGCGTAGGAGCGCATGGCCCTGGTAGGGGTCACCTGCGGGGGTTTCAGCTCCACGCCCACACAGGCGCCCAGTAGGTCCGGCATCATGGGCGTGGAGTCAACCGATGGATGATTCTCGGGCTCACCCCCGACTTTGGTATATTTTTCTAGTACGGTCACTTCGTGTCCGGCGCGCGCGCAGTTTATGGCCGCCACCAGCCCCGCCAGGCCGGCGCCCACAACCGCTATCTCCGCCATTCCCATCACCCCCCTCTCGCATTGGTCATCCACCGTAAAGCGCGGACGTCACAGCTGTCATGCAGCCGTAAAGGATCACCGAACACCCTCGCAAACCTTTTCTGATTCTTCTACGCAGCAGATCAAGCCGCAGGTGCCCGTGATATGAACGCCCCGCATCGAAACCTCTCGTGCACTCCTCGTTGCCCATCGCGTCACAGTCTCACATTTAAGCGAGCGGAAAAGGGGGCCAGGGCATCCGACTGGCGCCTCGCCCGCCCCTGCGCCAAAGACCCTTCGAGGCAGGGCCTCCCTGTCGCCATACCTTGCGCATCCATCTCGCGAAAACGGCTCCCTCTTGACGGCACCCCAGCCCGCGAAACCTCGCAGAAAAAGCGCCATTCCCTAAAGGAGGGCACCTGTTTCGTGACCCCATGCCGCCCTGTGAACAGGGCTTCCCCGGCGCACGCACCCTAGACCCCGGTTGCATGTCGGGAAAGCGCACACCCCCATCATGACAGCAGCCCGGATAGGTAGAGGGCGCTCGCCGCCGCCTGCTCCGTTCCCACCCCCCGCGCCCCCGCGTCGGTGCCCACCAGCCACAGGCCCTCCACGGGGGTGCGGCAGGAGGGTTTTGCCAGGCCGGTCTGCCCCACGCACTGCGCGAGTCCGATGCACTCCCCGGTGGGCTTGCCGGTGATGGCCGCGGTGTGCGCGATGTGGGTGCGCATGCTCCACTGCGTGTTTTTCTCTATGGCGGGGAAGAGCTCCCGGAGCCTCTCCTCCGCGCGGTCAAGGATGCGCTCGCACTGCTCGACCTTCTCCGGCGTGACCTCGCTGGGACCAGGCACCCCCATGATCAAGAGCTGCCTGCCCACGGGCGCCACGTAGGGGTCCCACTCCGAGGGCATGGGCACGAAGAGCAGGGGGTCCTCGGGCACTCCACCCTGGTCGATATAGTCGAACATGTGGTCGGGATGCACGTGTGGCTTGTTGAAGAAGCTCGGCGCCCCCACGTCCACCACCCGGCGCGCCAGCCCGTACTTGGCGGTTATGAAGGAATAGGAGTAGCGCAGTCCCCTCACGTAGGCCGCGTATTCGGGGGGGAAGCTCTCCTCACCCGCGAGCTCCAGGGTGCGCTTGATGCCCGCGTTGGAGACCACCACCTCGGCGGGGAAGAACTCCCCGTCAGCGCTCTCCACC
>JACVJG010000030.1 GCA_015711875.1 Candidatus Solincola jinzensis
CCCGACCTGCAGGGGGTGGAGATCGGGGCGGGCTCGCGGCGCTCCTTCAACCTGGGGAGCTGGGTCACCGACTACAACGTGTCCACCAAGGTGTCGGCTAAGGACGGGCTGGTGATCTGCGAGCGGGCCATGTACTGGACCCCGCCGGGGCAGGACATACGGACGCTGGGGCACGACTCGGTGGGCTTCTTGCCTTGAGCTCGCCCATAAGCGCCATGGTTCGAGGGCGTTCTTTCGCCTTTAAACCGCTTTGCTGGAGAAACGCTGCGGCAGGCGATCTTAAGGGACATAATAGGGCGCTTCACCGACCAGATCGCGCCAGGTCAGATCCTGAAACCTCGAGACCTCATAGGCTTGCGGCGCAAACTCTTCCGCACAGTGGCCACCGCTCCAATCATTATAGCTGAAATATGTCGATCTCTCGCAGATGATCTGCGTATCCGAGTTGATGTGCACTGAAAGCTGCGAACCGGAACCCGCATCCTCGTTCACAAAGATGGTATAGCGCCCTGGTATTACTTTATGGGTCTTCAGAATTGGAGAGCCGCCTTGCACGTTGTAGGTCAAGTTCACGGTCACCTCCTCGGAAGAAGTATCCTGAACGCATATCCATTCATGAAAAAGGCCGCCAGTGCATCCTTCCGCAAAGTACCAGTCTGTCTTCGGCGTTGTAACCCTCACCCCTGCAGAGCCTCCACTCCAGCCAGAAGCACCAAAGCCAGAATAATTGAAATAGAGCGAGCGTTCGCAAACGATGTTCTGGTCAGAGGAGATGTGACAAGAAACATCCTTGTCCAAGCCAACTTCAGCGCTTAAGTTCAAGTGTGGTGAGGGTGGGCCTCACGGTTTATTTTTCCTGCCGCGCGGAAACGAGGCCGGTGCGCAGGGCAGGAAGCGATGCACAGCCCGCAGCGCAAACCGCTCATGCCCGGCAACCCCAGCTTGATGTAATATTTAAGGCAGGCCGCCTTGTCCGTGCCGTGTCCATCCCGCTTCAACGCTCCCGCCGGACAGGCCATGACGCATGCGTAACCGCATATCTCGGGTTGGCAGAGCAAGGGCTCTAGGGCACTCCCTGCAGGCAGGACCGCATCGGTGAGAAGGGCGACGAAGCGCAGCCGAGCGCCATGCGCGGGCAAAAGCAGGAGGTTGTTCAGTCCGATCTCTCCAAGCCCCGCCTCTACCGCCATGTGGCGGTATGAGAGGTTCTCCCAGAGCACCTTTTCGTTCACCATGTCGTGTACCCTGGGCAGGGTGAGGAGGTGTCGCATAAGTTTGAGCATCCCGGCTGAGCGCTTCTCCAGGTTCCACCCCGGCATCTCGAGGTAGGGGATAGGGAACGCCTTATAGCCCTCGCTCTGCAGGTATCCGCAAAGCTCGAAGAGAACCTCGTTCAGCCTGGCATTGGCCATGTGAAAGTCAGCGGTATACTCGCGGCGCATGGCGGGAATGTTGTCCAGGGGCACGTCCAGCAAGCGCTTGCCCACCAGCACGATGGAGCGTGCGCTGGTGAGGAAATCGGTAGGACGGTGACCGGGTGGCGCCTTCTCGCCGTAAGCGAGGGCGTCCGCGACCCCGAACACATCCAGGCCGGCCATCTCCTTGAGCTTGCGGTAAAGCTCCATACCCCACCTCCCGAATGCATGCGCCTCCGGATATCTGCGCGCCGGACCATATCACATGCCCGGCGCGGCTGCCTGATGCCATAATCTTACTCGCACAACGCCCGCAACGATACCTCCACGATAAAGTACCGGGGGAACCGCGGTGAGTTGTTAGAGTCACGGGAAGGAATGGGTGGCATTACCCGGTTTTTAAATATTTTCTGCCACCCTGGCGAGGTATGGACCCAGCTTGTAAGCCTGTTCCGGCATCCCGATATCCGCGATATGGTCTCAAGTACCTGTGGCTAGACTCGGCCCCCGCCCCACGATCCCTACTTCTATGCCGTCCCAGCCGCCGATAACCCCTGTATGGTCAGCAAGAAGAGACCGGAAAGGCAGGAAAACCCCAGCTTTCTCCGGCGAGCTGACGTGCCCGAAGACGACACTCTTCCCGTCGGGGCTCCAGACGCAGGCACCGGGGTCATGCTTTGCCTGGCGCCTCGGCCTCAGTGTCTTGGATGGGAAGCAGGTAAAGGTCTGAGGGCAGGTACACGCCGGCTCTCTCCGGCGAGCTGACGTGCCCGAAGACAACGCTCTTCCCATCTGGGTTCCAGGAGGACTCTGTTATCTGGCGCGCCTCCGCGTCGTATCCCACATAAGCGGGGTCGGTGAAGTGGGTGAGCCTGCGCTTGTTGTCCCCATCGGCGTCCATCAGCCACAGCTCCTCGCCCTCGCCCGGGTCTCCCTGGGAGGCGTTCCATAAAATCCTCATGCCGTCCGGGGAGAACTCGGGGTTCTCGTCATGGATATAGGGGGTTTCGGTCAGGCGTTGCAAGATATTTCCCGCGAGGTCGATTATATAGACATCTCCCCAAGTCCCCTTGCCCCCCGTCTCCGACAGGTGGGCGCAACTGCAGATGAGCCTGTCGCCCCCTGGAACGAATCCCGCGCTTTCTATCAGAGTATAGCCCTCCGGAAGCTCGATGGCCCTGTGGTTGGACACTACAGGCGCGCCGGACTCGAAAGAGATGTCCGCGACTCTCACCCTCCAGGCCCCGAGTTCCTCGCCCACGCGATAGCGGAAGCTATCCAGGCCCCAGTAGGAGCCAGGATGGCCCTGCCAGCCAGGCGCGAGGGGGTTATCGTCCGGATCGCCCGGCAACCCCTGGGGATATTTCTCCATGGAAAACTCCTCGTTCCAGCACAGGAGCTTGCCGTCGCTGGAGAAGCTGGGCCTGATCGCCCCCCAGTTATCCGGGTAATCGGTTATCTTCCAGAACCTGGTTCCGTCGCTGGTCATTATCCACACATCATGTCCGCGCCCCAGACCGGGCCTAGCCGCGGTCCCAGTGCCTACGCGGGGATAAGCGGCGTTCTCCGCCGTGAATACGATGTATTCGCCTCCGGGATGCCAGAAGGGCTGGCCTTTCCAGCGCGTGCCGGCCAGCTCGGGTCTGTCGCGGGTAAGGCACTTTAGATCGGACCCGTCCGGCTTCATGGTGTAGATCTCGTAGGAGACGCCGTGGGGATCACCGCTATCGACTTCGCACCTCGTGAATGCGATCAAGCTTCCATCGGAGGAAAACCTAGGGAACGCTCCCTCGCCTACGCGCACCGGGCACGAAGCCACCTTGGTATCCAGGGCACCAGGAGATAACGCCGCGCTGTTTCCGCACCCAGACGGCAACAGGATCGATGCCAGCGCCAGGGTCATGGCAAGAAAAGCCGTAATGATTTTCCTGTTTGTCACGGCGCCCCGTTCCGTACTCGCCATTTCCAGCCATCCTATCTTCTTACCTTCTGTTCCGACAGCTCGATCGGTAGCATTTCCTTCACGGGCCCGGATTCTTTTGCCTCATTGTTTAGGTTATACCTAATAACAGGCATGGGAGTAAAATAACTCCAAGACCTCGCTGGCGGCTGCGAGAAATGATCTCGCCGAAAAGAGCCCGGACAGGCAAGACCTCGGTTGCCCCAGAATTCAACCAACCTACACACCCCAGGCATGGGCATGATGGCAATCCGCATGTTGCAAGCCACTCTAACCCTGGAGAAAGACAAGGCTTGGGGGGGCCGGCGGGAACATGACCCGACATATAATGTGGTCCCGCGTTCACGCGTCCGGAATCCTCCGCAGAATCGCCCCGAGCATTTCCTCCCCAGCGTCCGGGAAGACCACCCAGCGCCCGCGCCTTCCCTTTGTGTTCTTGTCAGCGCTGGATGATAGATTGGTGTTATGGGGAGGTGAGCGTGTTGCAGAGGACGGGCACGGCCATCCTTCCTCTCCACGGAGGGAGGGCGCCGCGGTGGCTTTTCGAGCGCATGACGCGCCTCGCCGGCGCCATCATGTCCTATATGGTGGAAGAGCTGGGGCAGGACGAGACGGTTTACCGCTTCTCGGACCCCTACTGGTTCCAGTCCCTCGGCTGCGTGCTGGGGTTCGACTGGCACAGCTCGGGGGTGACCACCACCACCTGCGGCGCGGTCAAGGAAGCGCTCAAGGACCGGGTGGACCTCGGCATCTTCGCCGCGGGCGGCAAGGGCGCGGCCTCGAGGCGCACCCCGCAGGAGATAGAGGAACATGCCGAAAGGGCCGGGGTGGCGAACGCTGCGGTGTTGGTGCATGCCAGCCGCATGTCCGCCAAGGTGGACAACAACGCCCTCCAGGACGGCTACCAGATATACCACCATTTCTTCCTTTTCACGGAGAGAGGCGATTGGGTGGTGGTGCAACAGGGGATGAACGAGGCAAACGGCTATGCCAGGCGCTACCACTGGGCATCGCGAGGGCTGCGCGATTTCGTGGAGGAGCCACATGCCGCTATCTGCGCTGAGAGGCGAGGGCTCACCATGAACCTTGTGGCCTCGGCATCGGCGGAGACCAGGTCGGTTGTCGCCGGGCTGTCCCGGGAAAACCCGGACAAGCTGACGCGCCAGCTCGAGCGCCTCACCAGCCTGGAGCTTCCGCGCAGGCATCAGCTCTTCCTAGAGCACCTGCGCCCCGATTCCGTGAAGAGGGTGCTGCTCAAGACCTACGAACGTCAACCCGAGGACTTCGCCACCCTTTTGGGCATGCCCGGGGTGGGCGCGAAGACCCTGCGCGCCCTGGCCCTTATCTCCGAGCTCGTGCACGGCACCGCCCTGAGTTGGGAGGATCCCGCCAGGTTCAGCTTCGCCCACGGCGGCAAGGACGGCTACCCCTACCCCGTGGACCGCGATACCTACGACCGTTCCATCGAGGTGATGGAAGAAGCCGTCAAGCGCTCTACTTGCGGCCTGAAGGAACGGGAGGAGGCCTTGAGGAGGCTGGCCCGTTCTTCCCTGCCCGTTTAATCTCCGCCATAGGTCAGCCGGCAACCAGGCCGTGGGAATGACGGGGATGGATATCCATGCTCGGCGGATACGAGCTTGCCCCATGTTTAAGCGTCTCGGCGGGCTCTCGCCAGGTACCCGCCATGCCGGCTCAGCAACGCCCTTTCCTTAAAATGGCGAAAAGTCTGCGGGATAATAACCTCGCCAGGTACCCGCTTTGCCGGCTCAGCCTTGCCCTTGGTTTGATGACCGCGAGGCTGGCCGCGAAACCCTGAGGTGTTGCGGCCGCATGCCGGAACATCTGTGGAGCTGCCACGGGGATAAATAACATACAAGTTGATGGACTAAAGAACCGGCGCGACAGGTAGGACGCTGCTTTTCCGCTTCCATCCCCGATCAGGGTCGGGTCTTAAGCTATTTATTGGCAGAAATGGCAACCAGGCCCCGGATACCCGTGGGAAGGCCTAAGAAACCCGTCGCGAGATCTCAAGCGCCAGGTAAGTTTTACCTTATTCCCAGGCACCAAGCGAGGCTTGACCCCCATGCCTGAAATGGCAACCAGGCCCCGGATACCCGTGGGAAGGCCTAAGAAACCCGTCGCGAGATCTCAAGCGCCAGGTAAGTTTTACCTTATTCCCAGGCACCAAGCGAGGCTTGACCCCCATGCCTCTGGAGGCACCAAGCGGGGGTTGATCCCGGTGCCTCAGGGGAGGAGGCGGGTGGCGCCGTTTGCGCCCACCGCCAGGGCGTTGGCCCCCAGCGGCGCAAGGCCGTAGAGGGTCCCCGAGAAGCCGTCGAGGCGCGTCCAGGTGCGGCCCCCGTCGATTGTCTTGAGCACCACGCCGCCCTCCCCCACCGCCCAGACGGTCATGGGGCTGACGGCGCAAACAGCGCGCAGGGCGAAAGGTACCATGAAGCGCCCGGGCGCTGCTGCGGCATCGAAATCGCTTGCGGCTTGAGAACCATGGCTCTCACCGATACCTTGCCGCCCTCCTGAAGAGACCCCGGCTATCCCTGGCGAACCGGCAGGCGTTTCGTTAGATTCGACCCCCTGTCCGTATCTGCCGCTTTCGCCCCCGCTTCCCGCCGTCTCCATATCTCCACATGTGTCCTTGTTCTCCTGGGCCACATCCGCGCTTCCTCCCACATCGCGGCGCATAAGGGTTTCCGCGGGGGTCGCGCGGTATCCGCCGCTGTCACCGCCCACCGCGACCCCACCGCATCGCTGACCGCTCCGCGATCCCTCGGGGGAGCCGCCCCCATCAAACGCCACGGCCTTTTCCCCGCCTCCTTCTTTAGTGGCGCAGGGCCCGCCGAATCCCGCCTCCTCGACCACGCACCCCGCGCCGTGATCGCCCGCCAGGGCCTGCTGGGTCCAGGTCATCCCGCCGTTCTCGGTCTTTAGTATCACCCCGCCCTCCCCCACCGCCCAGGCGGTGGAGGCGTCAACGGCGGACACGGCATAAAGGGCGGCGCTGGTGCGGCTGTTCTGGCGCGCCCAAGTGGCGCCGCCGTTCTCGGTCTTCAGGATGGTGCCGCCCTCCCCCACCGCCCAGGCGTTGGAGGCATCGACGGCGGATATGCCGTAAAGGTCGGCCTGTGTCCCCGAGGCCTGCCTGGCCCAACTCTCACCCCCATCGCTGGTGCGCATTATGGTACCTCCATCCCCCACCGCCCAGGCGGTGGAGGCGTCATGGCAGAAGACCGCTCGCAAGGTGGAACTGGCCCCGAACGGGTGCTGTCTCCAGCTCGCTCCGCCATCGCCGGTCATGATGATCACCCCGCCCTCGCCCACCGCCCAGGCACGGGCGGGGCCGGAGGAAGCCACGCCGTAAAGCCACAGCGAGGTGCCCGAGTCCGCGCGTTCCCAGGTTTTCCCTCCGTCTCCTGAGCGCAGCACCGTGCCGCCCTCGCCAACCGCCCAGGCCACCCCGCCCGCCGACGCCACGGCGCTCAAGGTATATTCGCGCACCGTGAAGGTCAGGGGCGAGGAGCTCCCCACCGGCGTGCTCACGGTAAGGGAAACCGCTCCCTTCAACCCTGGAGGCACCCTCACCACTATCCGGGTATCCGACCAGTAATCGTAGGTCGTCGGCTTCCTGCCGCCGAGGGATACGAAGTTATCGGGGCCTTCCCGGGCGCCGAATCCCGAGCCGGTGATCTCCACCTGCGCGCCGGGCGGGCCGCTGGGGGGGCTCACGGGGAGAACCGTGGGCGGCACAAGCGCCGTGAAGCATACCGCGTTGGAGGCGGCCACGGGCGTGACCACCGACACCTTGACCTCTCCCGAGGCCCCTTGCGGCACACGGACCACGATGCGCTCATTGCTCCAGCTGACGTACTCCTGCGCCTTCGCGGCTCCGAAGGACACCCAGGAGGAGCCGCGCCCCGTCCCGAACCCCGAGCCGTATATGGAGATCTCGCCGCCCGTCACGGCCTCCCTGGGATCCAGGAAATCGATATGGGGTTTGACGGCCACGGGAAGGGGCGGCGGGCTCTTGCTAACGCTCACGGTCAGGGGATTGGAGGTTCCGGAGGTGGTCACCACCTTGACCTCCGCCCTCTCCGGCGCGTTGCCCGGTACCGTGAGCCTGATGAGGTTATTGGTCCAGTAATCGAAGGAGGTCACCTTCACTCCCCCTACGAGCACGTAGGAATCGCCCTGCCGCGGCCCGAAGGAGGCCCCCGAGATGGTCAGGGGCTTGCCCGCCCTGCAGTAGCGGGGGCTTGCGCCTTCCAGCCTGGGAAGTATCGCTATCTTAAGCGCTCGCGACGCGCCCGTAGGGGTAGAAACCCTTACCTCCTCGAGTGGCGATGCCTCCGCGGGCACCGTCACCTTTATCACCCGATCCCCCCACGAGGCATAGCGCGAGGCCCGCACGGTCCCGAAGAGCACGCCGCCATCCGCGCCGTCCCCGAATGCCAGCCCGCACAGGGTCACCACGCTTCCGGACATCGCCGTGGCGGGGCTCACGGCATCAAGGCGCGGGAGATCGCGGTAATGGAGCACCGTGCCCAGGGCTCCCACCGCCCAAGCGGTGCCGTAGCGCGGAGCCGCCACCCCGCGCAGGGCGTTGTTGGTGCCTGTGTCCATGAATTTCCAGGTGCGCCCGCCATCGCTGGTGCTCGCGACCAACCCTCCCTTGCCGCATATCCACGCCTCTTCCTTTCCCGTCACGGCGACACCGGTGAGGTCGGCGTCCGTCCCAGGGTCTAGCGCGACCCAGGTGCGCCCGCCGTCGCTGGTACGCAGCACCGTCCCCTCCGCGCCCACCGTCCATACGTTGTCCGCGTCCACGCCTGAGATAGCGACCAGGTCCTCAGTGGTACCCGACTCCTGGAGGCTCCAGGACTCCCCAGCGTCATTGGTCCTCGCGATCACCCCTCCGCGCCCCACCGCCCAAGCGGTATCGGCGCTCACGGCGTAAACGGCGAGCAGGTCCCCGGCCTCCCGGCAATCCCTGCGGAACCATACCTGCCCACCGTCGTCGCTGCGTATCACGGTGCCCTTGCGTCCCACCGCCCAGACGACGCTGTCGCCGGCGCAAGCGATATCGTGAAGGTCATAAGCCGCTCGCGAGGGCTGCTCTTCCCAGCTTTTTCCTCCATCACGGGTATGCAGCACCAGGCCGTCCTTTCCCGCCGCCCAGGCTCTTTCGGCGTCGGCGGCGCAGACGCCGAAGAGGTCCTTCGCCGTCCCCGCGTAAACGGCATCCCAGGTGAAACCGCCGTCGGACGTCCTCAATACCGCGCCGGACTCTCCCGCCGCCCAGGCGTTGTCGGTCGAGGTGGCGCATGCGTCGAAGAGCCCGCGCCCGTCCCCTATGTACTGGGGTACCCAGGTAGCGCCGCCGTCGTAGGTGCGCAGCACGGTGCCGTTCTCCCCCGCCGCCCAGGCATTGTCGGTATCGGGAGCGTAGATGGACAACAGGTTGTTGCGGGAGCCGGAGTCCTGCGATGACCAGGTGGCGCCCCCGTCGGCGGTGCGGCGCATGAACCCGCCGCTTCCCGTGGCCCAGGCGTTGCTCGCGTCCACGGCGAACACCGCTGCAAGGGGGGCTTTGACGTCCGCATCCTGGGCGCGCCAGGTCGCCCCGCCGTCCTCCGTTTTCACGATGACCCCCGTCTCCCCCGCCGCCCAGGCGATGCCCGGAGCGGGCAGGTAAATGGCCTTGAGGTGGTCCCCGGTGCCGGTGGCGAGGAGGCGCCAGGTGGACCCGCCGTCCTCCGTCACCAGCACGCTGCCGTTCTCCCCCGCCGCCCAGGCGTTTTCCTCGTCCAGGGCGGCGACGGCGAAGAGGGCGCTCCTCACCCCGGGGTCGAAACGCTCCCAGGAGGTCCCACCATCGGTGGTGCGCAGCACCACCGGCCCCTCCGCCACCGCCCAGGCGGCATCCCCCGCCAAGGCCACGATATCGTAAACGTCCCTGCCCGTGCCCGCGTCCAGTTTCTCCCAGGTGGCGCCCCCGTCCACCGTCCTCAACACCGTCCCCCGGCGGCCGGCCGCCCAGGCCACCCCCGCGGCGCCGGGTGGAGAAGATATGGCGAGGAGGTCCTCTTCCACCCCGGTGGCCTGGGGTATCCAGGTCGAGCCGCCATCCACGGTGCGGAAAACGAAGCCGCCGTCGCATGCCAGCCACGCGTGATCGGGGTCCGTGCCGGTTACGTCATGGCATGCAGTGGGGGCACGCTCGCCAGGCTCATCGCCCAGCTGGGCGCGCAACACCCACCTCGTGTGGGCCCTCGCCGCGGCATAGCCGGAGGGAGGGAACGCGGACAGGGCCGCCAGCAGTATGCACGCCAAGAGGCAGGCAAAGAGGGGGGCGAGGTCATCTCCCTTCCCTGCCTTCACTGCCTTCCCTCTCTTATAAAACCCTGTTTCCTTCAACCCGAAAGGAAGGGCCGTGGCGGGCTTCCCGGCGGACGGGACACGCCGCGCTGCCCGCGCTATGCGCGTTTTTCTTGTTCGCTTCATTCCCCGAACCATGGAAGCGCCCCGCGATCCGGGATACGCACCGCTGTTTTTCGGCGCTCTAATGCCCGGTCTGCGTATCCCGCTTGCTTTTACCCTTTGCATCGCGCCCTTCCCTGACGGCAACCCTGGCTATACCTGTACCGAGGCCATGCTACCCGGCGAATACTCCCGACCACATTCTACAACACCGGCTCTCTGCGATACCCACCTCACCCCATATCGCATCCCCGCCTTGTCCCTCCCCATGCCACTCCCCTGACCCCTTCGGACGGGTGTTCAGATCCGTGGCCTCTACCTGCGCGGAGGCCTTTCCTGCCGAACTCAAGGCCTACAAGCCCTTCTCGGTACTGGCACTGCAGACGGACAACGGAGCCGAGTTCCTCGGCCACTTCGCACGCTCCGCTGAGGAGGAGCTCATCACCCACTACTTCAGCCACCCCTGCTACCCCAAGGGGAACGCCTTCATGGAGCGCGTAAGACACAGACCACCAAATATGAGCTCTGGGCCTTCAAGGAAGCTGATACGGTCAGGGATCTCAACCAGCTGGTTGACGAGCGGAACTACCCCTACAACTGCGTGAGGCCCCATCAGAGCCTCGGATACCTGACGCCCATGGAGTTCCTGGCCAAACGGGGTGAGAGAAGCAGGGATAGCAGGGATAGGGAATATATGTACGCGATGTAGTGAACCAGCGCATCCGGCCTGTTGACAGTAATGGAAAATCCTTGCTAATATCCATCTGGGTATAGGGCAAGGGCAGATCATCAGTCCTTCTGACGGCAATCGCCGTGCTCTCAAAGAGCGCCCATAACGCCAAGCCGGTGATGGGCGGGAAGAATATCGGCTCAATATTGGCTCGTTAAGGAGGCGAGATGTTCTCAGGCGCAAAGATGCGGAGGAATTCCTACTACCTTCACCTTCTCACCTCTTTTACGGTGGTTCTCATGCTGGTCGTATCGGTGGTAGCCGTCTCCTGCGGCTCGGGCGGCAGCGAAGCGACGGGGGAAGCGCAGACGGCAAGCCAGGAGGAGAACGCGCAGAACCTGGGGCGTATCATGGCCCACCGCAACCAGCTGGAGGGAGAGTTGAACGAGCCGGTGGACGCGGTGATATCCGGCGACATCACCGCCGCCGCGGAGGCGGGAGATGAGACCTGGATACTGGTAAGGGTTGCGGATTTCCGCACCACCAGCGTCCCCCAGGGCACGCTCAAGGCGGCTCCGGGAAGCGAGCTCTCTGTGCGGCTGAGAATCGTGGAAGGCCAGGAGCAACCGGCCGTCGGTGACCGGGCGGAAATAAACGCACGCGTCTCCAAGAGCGCGGAGGGGCCGGTTATCATCGGCAGGGCCTACCGGGTGCTTTGAGCGCGTGCGTAGCGGAAGGGTCATGCCATCGCTACCGTCGATATGTGGCGCTTAAAAAGTAGGCGCAGCCGACGGCATATTTGTTGACTGATTGCGTCCATGTCGGCGTAAGACATTCAAGTGGAGATGGTATGAAAGCGACCAGATGAGCTTGATGGAAGCAACCAAGATAATGGCTAAGCGCTAGATCGAGGATGAACCCGCGGCGAATAGTCGTATGTATGGTGTCAGGGCAGCAGACAAGGGCCGTTGCTCTCCAGGTGGGGCGCGATAACGGACCTTGACAGGGCGTATAAGGGGTTAGCGTAGGGCAAAGCGGCGCGTGATGAACCCGGCCTTATCAAGAGCCGGGAGTGGTTGAGTGACGCTGTTTGCGGCATGAAGACCCGCGTGATCGCGTTCATCTCCCGAGGTGCCACACCGCCAGGAAATGGTTCACAACCTTGAGATCCATATCTCCATGCGCCTGAGTCTGCATTTCCTTTGCTGTTTATGAAACCTGTTTCGCTCTTGCGAGCGGGAAGGCGAAGAGGGGGGAGCTTAAAGATGAAAAGGCGGAAGCCTGCAAGTTTGTTCCATGTATAGAACTGGGTTGTCGCGTTAAAAAGCCTTAGAGGAACACGGGGGTGTGAACGGATGAAGTCGAAGAAATCGGTCATGGGATGGAAAGCGAGGCTGGTGGCCATCAGCGCGCTGTTGATGCTGTTGAGCGGCTTCCTGCCTGCATTCCCGGCCGCTCTCAGGCCGGAGGTGGCGCGCGCCCAGGGCGGCGGCAGCATATCCGGCACCGTGACCTGCAACGCGGGATCGCTGGAAGGCGTGGAGGCAGCGGCGTACATATGGGATGAGGGATGGGGCTGGTGGAGCTATGCCGGCGACGATTTCACCGCCTCCGACGGCACCTACGAGATAAGCGGCCTCGAGGCCGGCTATTACATAGTCGAGTTCATCCCCCCTTCGGACAGCTACTACATCTCCAGGTTCTACGACAACCAGTTCATGGGGTACCGTGGCGAGGAGGACACCCACGATTTCTGGGTGGACGAAAGCAACCCCGCCACAGGCATAGATGTTTTCCTGGAAGAAGGCGGAAAGATCTCCGGACGGGTCACCTCCGCTTCCGAGCCTGACGGCGTGGACAACGTGTGGGTTCGGAAGTGCGTCGTGGAGGGTAAGTTGGTCTCCCGCGCGTGGACGGGGGAGG
>JACVJG010000031.1 GCA_015711875.1 Candidatus Solincola jinzensis
CACCAGGCAGATAGCCCGGTTTCAACCCTGGTTTGCCTTTTCGGTGACCACCTACAAAAGACAGCTGCTTCCTTTACGCCATCCTGGCGCTCCTCGAACGTAACCAGTTATTTTTGCTCCCTCCCAGAAACAAACCGCTTCGTTTCGACCTTGCCAGACTGCATCCCCCTACTCGGAGATCCAGCCGTTTCCTATCCTCACGAGTCGGTTCCAGAAATCCATGAACGAGCATATGCCATGCTCCCTTCTCAGAGCCTCTTTTCTGCTATGCCAAACCGGGGCCTTTATGCCCGCGTAAGAACGCTGTTTTCTTAGTCCTCCCTGAGATGTTCAGCAGGCCCTGAACGCGCATATGTCCTGCTCGGTGCGGCGGATGATGTCGGCCTGGATCTCCGGGTTGAGCTCGGTGAAGAAGGCGCTGTAGCCGGCCACGCGCACGATCAGGTTCTTGTGCCTTTCCGGGTGGAGCTGAGCATCGCGCAGGGTATCGGCGTCGATGCAGTTGAACTGGATGTGCCAGTTGCCAAAGTCCGCCCACGTCCTGAGGTAATCCGCGAAGAGCTTCCTGTTCTCCTTTTTCAGCAGCGTGGGAAGGAACTTCTGGTTGATGAGCTGATTCCCGCAACGCGTGGGATTGACCTTAGAGCATGACTTGAGCACGGCGGTGGGCCCGTTCACGTCCCTGCCGTGCATGGGCGAGAGCTGTCCGTCGGATAGGGTCTCTCCCGCGTGCCGCCCGTCCGGGGTCGCCCCTGTCGAGAGACCGGTTGCGAAATAACCACCAGCCAGGGTGGCCTCGGGCACGAATGGCTTTCCGAAGTGGTCCTTAACCCCTTTGAATACCTTGACCGCCTTGCGGTACAAGTCCTCGAGAAGCAGGTCCACGTAGTCATCATCGTTGCCGAACTTGGGTACGGCAAGGCACTTCCGCCTCAGGTCTTCATGGCCGACCCAGTCCGACCTGCATGCCTTGATGAGCTCCTCCATGCTCACCGACCTCTCCTCGAAGACCAGCTTCTTGATCACCGCCAGGGAATCGGCGGCATTAACACACCCCGCCAGGAAGACCTCGCTGTAAGCCACGTCCCCTTTACGAGTGGCGTCAATGCCCCGCTTTATAGAGGTCTTCCTCCCCACCAGCATGGAGGCCAACGGCCTGGGCATCATCTCCTGAAACGCCTTCTCGCTTATCTCATACACCTTGGCATTCTGCTCCAGCGCGTACCGCAGCTGCCACAGGAAAGCATCAAGGAAGTCCTCGTAGGTTCGGAAGGAACGCGGATCCGGAGTTCTCGCCCCGAGCTGTTCTCCAGTAGTCGGCTCCACCCCCTGGTAAAGGACATACTCCAGGCACTTGGCGTAATTGATGATCGCGGCGGCGATAATGGTGGTGAGAGTTCCTTGCACCGAGGCCATGCCCGTAAGCCCCGGGCCTACGCAGGCGGTGTTTGACCAATTCCGGGCGAGATAGAGAATCTCCTCCGCATCGAAGATACCCAGGCGCTTGGTGATGCCGCGCAGCATGTCCCCAATCCTGCCACCGGCGGCGCAAAGCTTGTAGGGCCAGTTATGGAAATAATCCTCGATAGCCTGCTCCCAGGATCTGGGAAGATACGAAATGGCTCTTTTCGCCGCGTCATGCGCCCATTTGAGAAGGGGCAGGCAGGCCACCCCGAAGAGTTTGCCGCACTCGGGATAGAGGTGCTCCATGGCGATGTAGAGGGTCCAGGGGATGACCGCCTTGTCGTTGAAAATAGCCGGCATGCCGATGCCGGTGGCGATGCACTCTATTGCCTTGTCCACGATTCTCGGGTCGATGTCGTCATGATACCTGAGGGTGAGGCTTGGCTGCAGAGTACGGATGTTCATGGTGGCATCGATCATAGCGAAGGAGAGCTCGTTAGTGGCGTCTTTACCGTAGCGATCGACTCCCCCCAGGGTGGCGCTCTGGAACTTGGTGCCACCCACTTGCAGCATGGAGGGGTTCATGGGGTTGATCTGACCCAGCTCGTCAAGCTTTATCCAAAGGTGCTCGAACAGCTCTACGGCACGCTCGTATGTGATGCGGCCCTCAGCTTTGTCTCGCTCGTAATACGGCCAGAAGAGCTGGTCGAATCGTTGACCCAGGCCAACGCTGTTCCAGTCTATTTGCGAGGTAATAAGGTGGTAGAACCAGAAAGCCTGCAGGGCCTCATGGAAGGTGCGGGGCGGGCTATCAGGGACGTGTGAGCATATCTCAGCGATCCTTTCGTACCGCTCCTTTTGCTCGCCCTCGGCCCCGGCGGCCTTCTCCCTGGCCAGAGCGGCGAATCGCCTGGCGAAGGCCTTAACCGCCTCGCCACAGGTCTCGGCCGCGTCGTAGAAGTCCCTCTTTTCCTTGTAGTCGCGGTCACCGGGTTGCAGCTTGTCGCGATGCTCGCGCACGTCGTCTAGAAGGCCGTCTAGCCCTACCTGGAAAGCAAGCTCGTAATTAAGAACCATGCACCCCAGCGGCCACTGCCAGAACCCGCCGACAGCACCCGTCCATTCCGTGAACGGCTTCAGCTCCTGCGGCACCGTCGCCAGCACTCTGCTCTCCACGCTGTTGGCCTCCCAATAGCGGTGTATCTCCTTGAGCCTGCGCTTCCCCTCCTCGTCCAGTGCGTGCTTGAAATGGGTCTCAAGACCCTTCTCCAACCAGCGGTAAGAAAACTCGGGATAGGTGGGGAGGCTATAGGGGGTGCTGCTGTAATTGCCCACTATCTCCTCCCCCTCAAGGATGTAGATGGTCATGTTGCGCAACAGAAAGTCGAGGGCTTTAGCTCGGCGCAGGATCCAGGGCTCGCCCTCGGTCTTCTTGTAGGATTCTGTGACAAGCTCGGCTCTCTCCAGGCATATTTTCACCCTGGGGTCCAAAGTGGGCTCGATCGGGACGTGTACGGTCGGGTTTTCCGCGACCCGGATGTGAATAACCCTGTGGATTCGGCTGGAATTCAAGGTCTCGGTGATCGTGCTCAACGCAATCCCCCCTTCGTCATTCACGTGCGGAATGATACCGCAACTCCATATCGGGCGGTCCGGCGGAGCCAGCCAGGGTAAAATCTCTGGGTAGCTGTCTCCGTCTTCGTTATCTACCCCTTGCTATATCCCCTTGCGATATGCGTCCGCGTAAGAATCGCAAAAAGACGAATGTCGATTTTCGATTGACTACACGGTAGTATACCTTCAACCGTTCATTGAGTCAATCTTCTTCGGAAAATTGCGCCTGCAGCTCTCTGGAAATAATGGTAAGGCGGTTTTCCCCTATCTCTGTATGAACGGGTCTCTACCGTGAGGTTGCCCGCTCATCGCCGATCTCATTTTTTCCTTTTAGGTGTCCGCCTATTCTCATCACATGGTGGTTACAATAAAATCCATGATGGAATATCCACGAGGAGAATCGATGCCATGCACGGGCGAAGATCTCCTTCTAAAGCCCGCTCGCGGGAGGATAGGATTATGACCTTTGAAGCATCCCAGAACCTATCAGAACAGATAGCCCAATATCTCGGCAACAAGATCATCCAGTTCGAGATGAAGCCGGGGGAGAGGATACTTGAGGCAAGGCTGGCGGAGGAGCTGGGGGTCAGCCGCTCCCCGCTAAGAGAAGCCCTGCGCATCCTTGAAAAACAAAGACTGGTGGAGTTGATACCCCGCAGGGGAGCGCGCGTCACCGAGCTGACGCGGGAATACATTGAGAACCTGAGCGACGTCCTCAAGGAGATCCTGGGGCTGGTGGCATACAGGGGAGTGGAAAAGGGAACCCCCCATGATCTGGACAACCTTTATTCCGCCTTGCGGGAAATGGAGAGCTGTGCCAGGAGAAAGGACATCCCCGCCTACCAGGACGCCACCTTTACTTTCGCGATCTATTCCTGCCGTGGCACCAAGAACCATTTGCTTGAGGAGCTAGTGCTCTTCCTTTGGCCCGACGTCAGACGAATACAGTTCGCGGCTTTGAGCTTCCAGAAAGACACCCTCCTCGACAATCTCAGATTCTATAGATCCGCTTGTGAATACTTCGCCGCCGGCGACGCGGAGGGAGCTTCCCAGGTCATCCGCGAGCTTGTGGAACATGAGACGTCTTATTCCCTCAGGATATTGAGCGAGGGCTTCCCCACGCGGTAACGCCGCCGCCTGCGAGGCGGAAGCCCTATCTGTCAACGCCTGTTCAGAATGCGAAGGCTGCGCCGAAGACACGCGGACAGCGCAGTGTAAAGCGGGTACCATGGTTCCTTGCGCCAACCCCTTAGGCGCGTCACCCCATGCGCGCCATGCCCCGGCCGCGCTACAGGTCCGCGAACTCCGTGCGGGCGATGATGTCGTCCTGCAGCGACCTGGACAGGTCAACGAAACGAGCCGAATAGCCCGTGACCTTCACCGTGAGGTCGGGGTATCTCTCGGGATGCTCCTGCGCGTCGCGCAACGTGGCCGCATCCAGCGGGTTGAACTGCACGTGCCTGCCTCCCAGCACGAAGTAGGCCTCGAGCAGGGAGGCCAGCTTCTCCAGGTTCTCTTCAGACTGCAGCATGACCGGGGACAAGTTTACGTTAAGGGCGGAGCCGTCGCTCATGAAGGTACTGCCGGCAGCCGCGACGGAGTGAAACACCGCTGTTGCGCCGCTCGCCTCCATGCCGTTGACGGGAGAGATGCCGTTGGAGATCACCTCGCCCGCCCGCCTGCCGTCCGGGGTGGCCCCGCACAAGGCGCCCTCCAGGTCCTGGGTCCCCGATGAGAACATGCTGGGGCGGTAACGCCCTCCCCGCCAGCACGCGTGCTTCCTCGCCTCGCGCGTGAAGACCTCCGAGACCCATCGCGCAATGTCATCGACGCGGGGGTCGTCGTTGCCGAACTTCGGGGCTTTGCGCTGCAGCTCCTGGCGCAGGATCTCGTAGCCCACGAAGTCCCGCCGCAGGGCCTTGATCAACTCCCGCATGGAGACGATGCCTTCCTCGAAAACCGCCCAGCGAATGGCGGCCAGGGAATCGGCCACCGTGGCCAGCCCCTGGGCGTTGACGTGCCCGTGGTTGTAGCGGGCTCCCCCCCAGGTGAGGTCAAGCCCCGACTCCAGGCAGCCCTCGACGGTGCACGAGAGCAGGGGAGTGGGGAACTCGGAGAAGACGCGGTCCTTGACCTCTGCCATGCGCACCAGCCTGGCGCCCGTATGCTCGACCTGGCGCTCGAACGCCTCCTGGACGTCCTCGAAGCGGCGGAAACGGCGCGGGTCGCGGGTGCGGGCCCCCACGCGGCGCCTTCCGGTGAGGAGGCGGCGCCCCCGGTTCAGGGCCATCTCCAGAACCGCCACCAGCCAGATCGCGTTGCCCGCGGTGTATGAGTTGTCGTTGCCGGTCGAGGCCGGCTCCACGCAGCCCACGATGGAGTAATCGCGCGCGTCCTCCAGGCTGTAGCCGTCCTCCAGCATATCCCGGATGATGATGTCGTCGTTGTAGAAGGCCACCCCCGCGGTCAAGCGGTGGGTCTCGCAGGCGCGCAGCAGGAACTCACGCGGCGTGGCATGGGAGACCCTCACCGCAAGGCCGTCGCCCAGGCCCCGAACGTTCTCCAGGGCCTCCAGGAAGATGTAGGACATCTCGTTGACTGCATCCCTGCCTTCACGGTCCACGCCACCGATGGTGATGTTGTTCGGCCCGAAGACAAGGTTGCATGCCGCCTTTACCAGAAACTCCTCCACCGCCTCCACGGCCTGTTCCCTCGTAAGGCGGCCCGCATCGATGTCCGCCGCGTAATACGGGAACAGATACTGGTCCATCCTGCCTGCCGTGAAGACGTTGTCCAGGCCGTAACTGATGGACAGGGCCACCTGGGTCATCCACACCGACTGCAAGGCCTCCATGAAGGTGCGGGGCGTCCGCGCCGGCACCCGGCGGCAGCGCTCCGCGATCGCCATCAGCTCGGCCTTCCTCCCACCCTCTGCATTATCCGCCAGCCGTTCGGCCAGGTCTGCGTAACGCGAGGAGAAATCGCAGACCGCCCGTGCCGCCACCTGTACCGAGCGCAGGAAGTCGAGCTGCCTATAAGACCCTTCTTCGTTATCTTCCAGCTCGCGCTCCCTGCCTTCCGCCCAAGCCGCGATACCCTCGAAGCCGAGCTCAAGGACCCTCGGGTAACCGGGCACGATGTGCCCCTGCATGTCCAGGAGAAGGAAGGTGAGGTCGGGCATCAACTCGTAGGCCAAGCGCATGGCTCTGGGGGCTATGGCCAGGGACCTCCAGCTCATCAAGCTGATGTTCCCGCCTATGTTCCTGGAGATCACCCGCAGCGCGTTCCTGAGACCGCCCAGGCCCCTGATCATGCGATAGAGGGAAACTGGGCCGATGAGAGGCTGGCCCGCGTAGAGGCCTTCCAGGGTAAGCTCCCTTATTTTCCGGTCGTGGGCGGTCTTGTTGCGCCAGAAGGGTAGGATGTCTTTTTTCATCTCCCGGCGCATCTGCGGTGTAATGCTGCCTATGACCTCAGCCGACCGCTCCTTGCTTATCCCCCCCACGGGCAGGGCCAGGTCCCGATCGGCGAAGCGGCTGAGGAAGAGCGCTATCGCCCCGTTGAAAGAACCTCTCTCGATCCCGATGGGCTCGGCCAGGGGGTTGGCGGCCTTCATCCCCACGAGCTGCTCGTCTTCGTCGATGCTCACCGGTATCTCGCGCAATGTCTCCCGCAGGGCCAGGGCCGCCCGCAGGCAGGGCTTCTTATTCCCGGACCTGCCCATACGCTTCCATACCCGCGTATAGCACCTCGCCCTCACCGCATCCAGTTCGTACGGGCTGGAAAGAACGCGCTCTTTCATCCTGCGCGTCCTCGGCGACGGGATCCCCCTGGGCTCCCGCATGGTCTCTGTTTTCCGCATAGCCTGCTCTCCCTCTTCCCTGGACTCTCTCGCCATGCCCGCCCTGAGCCGCGGAGGGTCGGAACGGTAAGCCTATCTACATGATAAAGGCGGCAGAGTTTAAGTAGAATTAACCTGGTGGCCCTTCGCCATAAAGAGCATTTATCCTGAACATGGGCGATCACGCCCTCTTGCGGGCGAAGAACCGGCCTAACAATAACGATGAGGCATATGGGGAAAAGAGCGAGCTTTGATCGGCTTTCCACTATAATCTGGGGTATGGGGAACATGCGGCGATTTTCACGATGCCTGTCCCGGCATGTCCCTTCGCCCCGGAGCGGAGGGGGCTGGGGTTGACCGCAAGGGGATGAGATGGCCCGCAAAAAGGTTGATGGAAACCAGGCGCTCGAGGCGATCCACATCCTCTCCTCAAAGCTCACCCCGCCTCGCCTGCACGCCGTCGTGACCCGCGAGAGACTGCTCAAGGCGCTGGACCGCTCCTCTTCCGCCAGGTTGACCGCCATCGTCGCCGGCGCCGGCTTCGGCAAGAGCACGCTCGCGGCGGATTACCTTCGCCGGCGCAGCCAACCTTTTCTCTGGTACCAGCTGGAGGACACGGACCGCGACCTCAGTGTGTTCATCGCCTATCTCGAGGAGGCAATGGCCAGGTCAGGAGCAGGCGGCGCGAGGATGTGCCGCAGCGCGAGGGAGTTGCTCGGCTCCCATGGGAAAGACCGGCGTCCCGCCCTCTCCCTGCTCCTGTCGCGCATGGAAGAATGCCTGCCGGAAGACGCATACATCGTCCTGGACGATTTCCAGGAGGTCAACGACAGCCCGGAGATCACCGCTGCTCTTGACTACATCCTGGCTCACCTGCCTCACAACCTCCACATCCTCATCCTCAGCAGCCGCGAGATAGGCCTGGACCTCTCCCGCCTCAGAGCGCGCAGGGAAACACTGGAGCTGCGCGAGGAGGATATCTGCTTCACCGCCGAGGAGACCGCAAGGCTGTTCAATGAGGTCTTCGCGCTGAGGGTTAGTGCCGAGCAGGCGGCGGCCTTGACCGACCTGGCCGAAGGCTGGATAACCGGCTTGGTGCTCTTCTCTCACGCCATGCGGGAGGGCGAAGGCCCCCGGAGTATCGACCTGGCGGACACGGCGGGCCTGTCCAATTCGCAGGTGTTCGACTATTTCTACCGGGTCATCTACCTGAGGATGGACGATCGCATGAGGTATTTTCTCCTCAGGACCTCCATCCTCTCGCGCATCGATGCGGGGTTCTGCGATGAATTCCTGGAGGCGGAGGACTCCCGCGACCTCCTCGACCACCTGGCCGCTTCCCATCTCTTCGTCGTTCGCCTCGACGAGGCGGGCAACTCCTACCGTTATCATCACCTTCTCAGATCCTTCCTGCGCAGCATACTGGAGAACACCCTGTCCCCACATGAGATAAAGCGGCTTCACGCCCGGGCCGCAGCGCTGTGGGGACGGCGCGGCGAGGCGGAGGAGGCGCTGCGGCACTGCATCGAAGCCGGCGATCACGCCGCCACCGCCAGGCTCATGGAGGAAATGGCGGACAACCTGATGAAGGCCAACCGCATCACCTACGTGCTTGAAGCCATCTCCTCTCTGCCGGAGGCGACCATACATGACCACCCACGGCTGGCCTTAACGCAGGCCTGGTGCCACGAACTTCTGGGCCAATACCGGCAGGCCATTGAGAAATACCGTGAGGCGGCGACTGTCTTCTCCGATCTCGGGGAAGCGGCCTACAGCGTCGACTGCCTGAGAAACGCCATGAAGCTGTCCGTCCTGAGCGGCGCGGAGCCGGACGCCGGATGCGCGGTGACGGGATTCGCGCGATTGCTCGAGGGAGTACACCTGGAGCAAGATTCCTGGTACGAATCGGCCGCCATGCTCGGCGCGGGTTCTGCCTACCTGGGGCTGACGGAATGGGCGCGCTACTTCCTCGCGGTTTCCCTGGCGCATGTCGACGGGATCCGGGAAGAGCGCGCCCGCATAACCGTGCTCACCTGGAGCGGATACGTCGCTCTCTTGCTGGGAGAGTATAACAAAGCGGCACAACTGCTGGAGGGCGCCGAAAGGCTGTGCGAGAGCGCCGGTTTCTTCTCCCATCTGCCCGACATATGCAGCCTGAGATCCTTCACCCTCAGCGCACTGGGCAAGTATGCGGAGGCCAGGAAGGCCGCGGAGAAGGGTCTGCGGGTGAGCACAGATATCGGCGGAGGGGTGGCCTTGCCTCCCGGCCTATTACAGAATCGCCTGGCGAGGGCCATCTGCCTTGCAGATACGGGGGAGGAGGCCGGGGCTCTGCGGGAGCTGGAGCAGCTTTGTGAACTGGTTGAGGGGAGCGAGGACAGCTGGCTGGTCATCAATTGCAACCTTTTTGCCGGAACGGCGTATATGAAAGCGGGGGACATAGAGAGATCGCTATGTTATTTCCGCAAAACCGAGGCGCTGTGCAGGGACAGCGGCTTCGTTGACGACCAGCTCCTCTCCCGCCTCTCGCGGTTAGCGCTATCCGCGCGCGAGAGCGACCCGGATGAAGTGAAGCAAGAGGCCCTCTCCATCCTGGATGCTCTGAAGGGACGGGCAGCCGGAATCCTGCGATCCCCTTCTCTCCTCCTCCTCGCCTCCATCCTGCACCAGCTCGGCGAGGGGGAAGCCGCCCTTGAAACCCTCAACGCGGCGATACGTACCGACGAGGCAAGCGGCGGGCTCGGATGGTGGAACGCGTACTCGCGCCTGATATTGCCGGTAATGGAGAGTGCGTTCTCCCGGGGCGAACACCTCGATTTCCTGGCCCGGGCGTTCAGGGTCATCGGCACCCCATCCCTTCCCTTCCTGCGCCGGTTGCGTAAGAGCGACAGGCGAGAGGTCAAGCGGAAAGCTCAGGAGTTGATCATGGAGCTGAGCCTCTTCAGAGCCTTGCCGCTGCGCATATATATGCTGGGAGATTTCCGGGTGATAAAAGGCGATATCCTGATAGAAGAGACCGTCTGGAGGAGCAGGAAGGCGCTCACGGTACTGAAATATCTGGCGGCATTTCACGGCAAGGGCCCCGTGCAGCGGGAAATGATCATGGAATTGCTGTGGCCCGGGATGGACCCCGATAGAGCGTCAAAGAACCTGAACGTCGCCCTGACCACCCTGCGCAAGGCCTTGGACCCGGACTCGGGCTGGGGCGATTGCCCCTACTTGAAAACGAGCGGCGACACCTTGCGGCTGAACCTCGGGGAGGGAGGCTACATAGACGTCGAGGCCTTTGAGGCGAAGTTGAAGGAAGCGGCGCGCGAAGTTGCAGCGGGAGACCGCGGCTCACGCCTCAAGGCCTTGCTGGAAGCCGAGGGGATATACGGTGGAGACTTCCTCTCCGAGGATATATACGAGGACTGGTGCATCCCCCTGAGAAACGCTCTGCGAAGCTCTTATCTCAATCTATTACGGGAAATAGCGGACGCATACCTGGACGCGGGAGAGCACACGAAAGCTCTCACCTACGTTGAAAAGGCCCTGTGCGCAGACGCAGGAAGCGAAGATCTCTACCGGCGCCTGATGGTAATCAGGGCCGCCATGGGCGACAGGGCCGGCGTCGAGGAGGCGTTCGACCGCTGTCGTGCCCACCTCGAGGACAACCTTGGCGTTTCCCCCTCTTCCGAGACACATGAACTCCTCGAGAGGCTACGCAAACCCGGTGGGTCGATCCGGCCCGCGAAGAGAACATAATAGAACATAATGATCCTGGGATGCGTTCGGTCCCCCGATCTTCCGATGAAAAACCTGCTTACAGCATTTACCATTGGAGCCATCATCAGGCTCCTACCCTTCTCCGGGATGTGACAAAGCCATATGCTCTTCCAGCTGGTGGGGAGACCCCAGCGGCTATTAAGGGATGGTCTTTTCGCTTGAACACGGCGCGGTGCTCGATCCGCCCATTCCTATGGCGAGAGGCGCACAAGCAACAACCGGCAAGCAGCATCCGGGAGACAGACCTCTTAGGCTGCCATCACCCGCAGACGGAGTGCCTGGAACTGCAACCCCCGCTGCGGAAGCATGGTTCATGCTGGAGTGAAGGCCACTTTGATAGCCTTGTGTTCCCCCTTGCTCAGGGCCACGCGCAGAGCCTCCCGCCACTCATGCAGGCTGAAGCGGTGAGTCACCAGGCGGGAGAGGTCCACTTTTCCCTCCGCGAAGAGGCGCAGCGCCAGCTCGAAGTCGTGTACTCTTTCCCCCTGCCACTCCTCCTCCTGATAGCAGTAGATACCCCTGATGGTGAGTTCCTTAAGCCACACCGGCGTCCAGTCTATCTTCCCGGGCATCCCTATCCCCAGCAGGTTGTACCATCCTCCGTTGGCCAGCACGCGCAGGGAATCGTCGATGGTCCGGGTGGAGCCGACGGTGTCGAATACCCGGTCCACCCCGCCGATGAGGATAGGCCTGGCCATGAGGGGCGTGAACATCTTGGCCCCTGTGAGGTCGGCAACGCGCCGGTAGAATTCCTTGCCGCCCGGCTCGACCACCTCATCCGCTCCCATCTCCCTGGCTATCATGGAGTGGAAGGGGTCGATCTCGACGGCGATGATGCGGCAGCCGGGGTGAAGCGCTTTCAGCGCGGCTATGGTGCCCAGTCCCATCATACCGCAACCTGTGACCATCACCGTCTCGTCCCCCTGAAGGCGGTTGAGGATGACCATATGCAGGCACGTGGCGAAGGGCTCGACCAGCATGGCGTTCTCGTCGCTCACTTCCTCAGGGACTCGGTAGAGACCGGAGACATGAGCCACTCCGACCTCGCTGATGTACCCCGCGGCCGCCGCGCTGACCCCCACGTGAATGCCCGGCTCCAGACCCACGGTGAAGTTCTCGCATAGCTGCTGCCTGCCGGAAGCGCACATGGGGCAGGGCGGCTCTATGCCCCGGGCAGCGCATGCCAGGTGGGGCATGACCGTCACCCTGTCCCCCACCTCGAAACCCTCGACCGCCCCGCCCTTCTCGATTATCTCCCCGCAGACCTCGTGTCCCATGACGAAGGGAGAGGAGCCGACGAACTGCAGGGTGCGCGACTGGTGGCAGCGGATGATGCTGAGGTCGCTGCCGCACAAGCCCGACAGCCTGGGCCTGATCTTGACCCAATCTTCCCCCGGCAGGACCGGCTCCGGCACCTCCCTGACCTGCACCGGCGCCCATCTGGAGAAAAGCACCTCGGGGCGGCGCGAGGACAGTGCCCCGACGGCGAGATATACAGGGATGTTGAGCTCGAAGGTCATGGCTTTCATCCTCTCCTCCTTTCAATCCATATTCCCGAGCAAGTCCTCCTCATCACGCCCCCATGCAAGCGCCACAATGCCGGCGAGTAGCCATCTAAAGCCCCCACGGTCGTTTTCTCATTTCTTATGCGGTCCGAAAAGCCCCGCACTGCCTACATCTCCCGCAATACCCATTCCCGGATCCTTTCCATGGCTTCGGGATAGGATACTCTGGTGCTCCATCCAAGCTCCTCCTTGGCGCGGCTGCAATCGAGATCAAGATCGCGCC
>JACVJG010000032.1 GCA_015711875.1 Candidatus Solincola jinzensis
GAAAAGGTATTTTCTCCCTTTCGCGGAGACTCACGCTCTTGCTTCTCGCCCTATTGCCGCAAGGCAACGATGGCAGATCCCAGGGTGCTCCGGGTCCATGCCAACCGTGGTGCGGTAATTCCAGCAGCGTGCGCATTTGCTCCCGGGGGCTTTGCTGATCTCCACCCGCAGCTCTTCGCCGTCCGAATCCACCACCTCCACCGCGGATACGATGAAGAGAGTGGGCAGCAGGTCCGCCCTTCTCCGCAGATCCCCGGCCAAGTCAGGAGGCGCCGACAGGAGCACCGACGCCTCCAGAGAGGTGCCGATCTCCTTTGCCGCGCGCTTTTCCTCCAGCGATTTGGTCACCAGCTCCCGCACCTCGAGCAGCCTTGCGAATTCCTCCTCGAGCGCGGCTTGCTTCCACTCCATGGGTGGGCTGGGCCAATCCGCCAATTGTACGCTTTCCGTCTCCGCGCTCTCCAAGTTGGACCACACCTCATCGGCGGTATGGCAGAGAACGGGCGCCATGATCCGCACCAGGTTGTCCAGCAGATGGTGGATGGCGGTCTGTGCCGATCTCCTCTGGGGAGAGTTGGACGCGAAGGTGTAGAGGCAGTCCTTGCGCATGTCCAGGTACAGGGCACTAAGGTCAACGGCGCAGAAATTATGCAGGGAGTGATAGACCACGTGTAGCTGGTATTCTTCGTATGCCTTCGTGCACCTCACAACGAGGTCGTGTAAGCGCGAAAGGATCCACCTGTCAAGGTCTTCCATCTCCTCCAGGGGCAGGGCGTGTTCCGCCACCCGGAAATCGTAGAGGTTGCCGAGGAGGAACCGCAAGGTATTGCGTATCCTGCGATACGCTTCCACCAGACGGTCGAATATCTCCTGCGAGGCCGGGATATCAACAGTATAGTCGGCCGCCGCCACCCAAAGCCGCAGGATATCAGCGCCGAGGGTGTCGCAGATGTCCATGGGGTTGATGACATTTCCCAGAAGCTTGGACATCTTCCTCCCCTCGCCGTCCACGACGAAGCCGTGGGTGAGCACGGAGCGGTAAGGAGGAGAGCCCCGCTTGCCCACGGCGGTGAGCATGGAGGTCTGGAACCAGCCTCGGTGCTGATCGCTTCCCTCGAGATACATATCGCTCGGCCATGTAAGGCCCTCCCACTGGTTCAGCACCGCCTCGTGGCTCACTCCCGACTCGAACCACACGTCGAGGATGTCCATCTCCTTGCGGAAGCGCTTGGAACCACAACCTGCGCAGGAAAAGGATTCCCCCAGGATCTCCGCGGGCTCCAGCAGGAACCAGGAATCCGCCCCCTCCCTTCTTATCAATTCCTCCACTTTACGCAAAGATTCCGGCGTGAATAGCTCTTCTCCGCATTCCAGGCAGTAAAAGGCGGGGATGGGCACGCCCCACGCGCGCTGGCGCGAGATGCACCAGTCTGGACGCGCCTCGAGCATCCCTTTCATGCGCCTGCTGTTCCATGAGGGTATCCACTCCACCTCTTCCATGGCCGCCAGGCATCGCTCGCGCAGAGTGGATCCCTGGTAAGGAATGTCAACTCCCACGAACCACTGCGGCGTGGCACGGAAGATAACCGGGCCCTTGCAGCGCCAGCAATGGGGATAGGAATGAGGGAGTTCCCCTTGACCCAGCAATAATCCGCGCGAGGCCAGATCCTCCATGATGCGCGGGTTGGCGTCCTCGATGAACATTCCCTCGAACTCCGGCGCTTCCGAGGTAAACCTGCCGAGGTCGTCAACGGGCATGACCATGGGTAGGTCGTATTCAAGCCCCACTTGATAGTCCTCATCACCGTGCCCGGGGGCTATATGCACCGCTCCCGTGCCCTGTTCGGTTGTGACGTATTGCGAGGTCACCAGCACGGATGGGCGCTCTCGCCAGGGATGTCGCGCCTTGAGGCCAGCGAGGTCGCTTCCCCGGAAACGAGCCCTTTCCGCGAAATCGACCAACCCCATCTCCTCCATGGCCCTATCCAATAGGGGGGCGCCCACCAGGATACGCTCGCCACCGGATTCGACCAGCACGTACTCCATGTCCGGATGGAGCGCCACGGCGACGTTCGCCGGCAGGGTCCAGGGGGTGGTGGTCCAGATAACCACGGCCGTGTCCCCCATTTCTCCAGGCAGACCCTCCATGAGCGGGAACTTGACGTAGATGGACGGGGAGACTTTGTCTTTATATTCCAGCTCCGCCTCCGCCAAAGCGGTCACACAGCGCGGGCACCAGTGGATAGGCTTGCGGCTGCGATATACGAGTCCCTTTTCCAGTAGGTCCGCAAGGACGCTTATGTTCACCGCCTCATAAGAAGGCCTGAGGGTGAGGTAGGGGTTATCGAAATCCCCCCGCACTCCCAAACGCTGGAACTGCTCAGACTGCCTTCCCACGTAATGAAGGGCGTAATCGCGGCAGCGCTTTCTGATCTCCATCACGTCGAGCTTGCCTTTTTCCTCTCCCAACATGCGCTCCACGTTATACTCGATGGGTTGCCCATGGCAGTCCCAGCCGGGCACGTATGGACAGAAGTGCCCGCTCATGCTTTTGTGCCGGATGATGATATCTTTAAGGATCTTGTTCAAGGCGGTTCCGAGGTGAAGGTCGCCGTTCGCGTACGGGGGCCCGTCATGCAGGATAAACGACGGACAACCCTTGTTCTTATCTAATACCTTGCGATAGATTTGTTTTTCCCTCCACGCCCGCTGTATCTCCGGCTCGCGTCGCGGCAGATCGGCCTTCATGGGGAAATCCGTGCGCGGCAGATTGAGCGTCTTGCGGTAATCCATCCTCTCTCATCTCCGTTATAACTTGGGATTTTGCTCCATTATTAACACGCACACCAGCACAGCGCAACCGCGCCCTCACGTTAAATAACCGCCGGCTCAGCCTACCCATCCTTGCCCTCGCATCGAAAGTAGCCCGAGGAAAGCTCCTGGAACCCATGATCGCTCACAAAGCGGCAAGCCTGGCGATGACCGCTTTACCTGTTTTCCAAGCCCCGTAAAACCAAGCCCCGGTAAACCGGGCAGTTCAGAGTCGCAGACGAATCGGTCCATTGCGCACTGCTCGTCGCCTCATGAAAGCGGTCTTTGCCTGGTCGGCGCCGGTCACGCGTGCGCGGGCCGTCCTGATCCATAGCCTTCATGACGTTCATCGGGGCGGGGAGCGCCGCCCCTGTCACGACATGTAAGGTTTCGTTTATCATGATATTGTGCGACCTTCACAGGGCCGGTTTCGCTGGCCTATGGGCGTCACGCCCATGCGGCCACTGGGTCTTTTCCTGGAGGAGGACAGGCTTGACCGAACACGAAAAGCTCCCCTTGCGGGAACATCCCGCGGGTTGTATATGCGAAGTGCGGATAAAACCAGGCTCTTCGCGTAGCCGCGTCGAGGGCATTTACGACGGCAGGATCATCATATCTGTCCACGCTCGTCCCCAAAAGGGAAAAGCCAACCGCGAGGCGCTACGCGTGCTTGCGGACCTCCTTGGAGCGCCTCCCTCTCTTCTCGAGATAGCGAGAGGGGAGGCGTCCAGGAACAAGTCCGTCCTGGTGCGCGGCCGCACCATCCCCGAGATCCAGGACGTCCTTTCCTCGCTTTCCGTCCAGTATCCCTGATTACCATTCCGATGTATCGTTCTTGTGAACCTTTGGCGAAGGCGCCGTATGCGCCGAGAAAGACCGTTATCCGGCGTCACGGGACGTAAGAAGGACGGAAACTCACCCACCCGTCCTGGCCCGGATGAGAAAAAGTCCTAAGTCCGGGCCTGACCCCAACTCGTTTATTCCCAGAAAAAATGCTTCTCTCCCACCTCAGGCTCCTCGGCAGGTGGAGATGGCTCGGGCGGCGTGGCCTCACGCTCCATGTTACGCCGCATGAGCTCCATCTCCTGCTCCGGGGTCACCAAAGGCCGTTGAGGTTTCGGCATGGGCTGGGGTTCGGGAACAGCCTCCGTTGGCGGCTGTGAACGCGTGGGCGCGAAATCGCTTGGTATAGCCGCAGGCTCGGTTTCCTGTGGCGAAGGCATCGGCTGTCGCTCTAACAACGGAGCCGCCGGAGGCTCGAGCAGTGCATCCTGCGGCCCGGGGAAGGGGCTTGGCGCGGTTTCCTTTGCAGGCTCACGATACCTGGTGAAATCCGGTTCCGGTATGGGCGGCGACTCCGGCTGCTGTGAGGTCGCCACCGGCGCATATGTTTCCGCCGCCGTAGGCGGGACCTCCGCCTCCGACCGGGTCTCGAAGTATCCAGTACCCACGGACGCGGGCGCCTCTGGCTGTGGCTCAGGGAGAGGCGAAAAAGCGGCGGTTGCAGGCGTGGGCTCTTCCTTGAGCTCCGCGGCGGAGAGTCTGGCTTCGTAATCCCTGATCATAGCCTGGTTCTTCTCCATGAGCTCTTTTATGGTGGCGATATATCCCATCACCTGCTCTCTTATTCCCGCGAACGTCTGGGAGATACGGGACCGTTCCGCCCTTGCCTCCTCCAGCATGCGGAGGCTCTGTTCCTGGGCTTCCTTCAGCATGGCCTCGGCCTGGGTGCGCGCCTCTTGCACGATGTTGTCGGCGCTCTTCTGCGCGTTTATGATGGCGTTCTGTAGCGTTTGCTGCATTGAATCGAATTGGTTCGCCTTCTGGCGCATGGACTCTACCAGTTCGGCCTGTTCCTGGTTGCGATGCAGGAGCCGCTCGAGCTCGTCTGCCACCATATCCAGGAAGGCGTCCACCTCCTCCTTGTTGTAACCCCCCACGCGAACGGTGCTGAACTCCTTATGATGGATGTCCATGGGGCCAATAGCCAACTTAACCGCCTCCTTCGGGATACGCCACACCCTCTCCTGATAGACGAGACCTTTCCTTGGCCATCGCTTTCGCCGACGCCATTTACGATATCTTATTATTCTATCGGGGCTTCCTCCCCGCAAGTTAAACCTGACTCCGTGGGGGCCACCATCAGCCGAAGACCTTGCGCACCAACCACTGCAGAAAGAATATCAACAACATGAGCACGGTGGGAGAGAGATCCAGCGCGACGCCTTCGCCCACCGGTATGGCGGGGATGAAACGTCGCAGCGGAGAAAGCAACGGCTCGGTGATGTCGTAGATAAAGACCACCGCCGACCTTATTACCCGCGGCCACCTCACCGGCAGCCAGCCGATTATCACCCGCGCGAATACCGCCAGGAGGTACGCCAGCAATATCCACCACAGGATATCGCCGATCGTCTCCACATCAGACCTCCTGAGCCCTCCTCCAGGCCGCGGTGAGAGCCTTGTAGAAGGCGTTGCGTAACCCGGCCTCCTCCAGCGCCTCCAGCGCCATGATGGTCGACCCACCTGGTGAAGTGACCATGTCCTTTAACGACCCCGGATGTAACCCCGTCTCTTTCAACATCTTTCCCGCCCCGATCATGGTCCCAGCCGCCAACTTCAAACTGAGTTCGCGATCCAGGCCCAGCTTGACCGCCGCGTCGCTCAAAGCCTCAGCGATGAGGTAAAAATAGGCCGGTCCACAGCCGGAAAGCGCCATGGCCGCGTCCTGGAGCCTCTCCTCTATCTCGAACACCTCACCCAGCGATGAGAATATCCCACGGGCTGCGTTCTTGGCCATCTCCCCCGCGCGGGAGCCGTAGCTGATCACCGAAACCGCCTCTCCTACCATGGCGGGATTGTTGGGCATCACTCGCACCACCTCGGCATCGGGAGGGAGCAATCCCTCAATGTATTCCGTCTTCTTGCCCATGGCGATGGAGATCACCGTATGGCGTGGCTTCAGTGAGACTGCTATTTCTCTCAGCACATCCTCCATCATCTGGGGTTTCACGGCCAGCAATACCACCTCCGCCTCCCGCGCCGCCTGGGAATTCGATTTCGTCGTCTCAACGCCATATTCGTTTTCCATGTAGCGCAATCTTTCCTCGACCACGTCCGTCACCACCACCTCACGGGCGGCGGCCCAGCCTGATCTTAAGAGCTCTTTGATGATAGCCTCGGCCATCTTGCCGGCGCCGATAATGGCTAACCTCTTCATACCCTCTCCAGTCTCCTGCCGTTTCACGGGGTTCAGAACTGGTTGAAAAAGCCTTTTTCCCTCAGCCAGCGCTTGTCCTCGGCGGAAACCTCGACGTTGTGCGGCGTGAGGAGGAAAACCCTCTCCGCCACCCGCTGGATTCCTCCGTCCAGGCCATAGGTGAGCCCGCTCGCGAAATCGATCAGCCTTTTCGATAGCTCCGCGTCAGCTTGTTGAAGGTTTATGATCACCGGTATGTCCGACTTGAACTTCTGCCCTATCTGCTCTGCGTCGTTGAAGGATTTCGGCTCCACCATATGCACGCGAACCTGCTTGCTGGGCACCGGCTGCACCGCCGCAAGCCGCGCCTCCTCTCTCTGGGCGCGCCTGGACACCGCCGGCTCCATGGTCGCGGGTTGCGCTTCCTCGTATTCCAGCATCTCCTCGAATTCATCATCCTCGACCAATCCCAGGTAGATCAGCGCCCTGCGAAAAAATCCAGCCATGCTGACACCTCCCACTGCCCTCAGTCCGCGAAAATGGCCGTTCCCACCCGCAGCATATTAGCCCCTTCCTCCACGGCCACCTCGAAATCCTGCGTCATCCCCATGCTCAGTATCCTCAATTCCAACCCTTCCATCTTGCGTTCCAGGCGGTCACGGAGGTCCCGCAACCTGCGGAAACATGGTCTGGCCCCTTCGGGGTCATCCGTCAGCGCCGCCATGGTCATCAGGCCTCGAACGCGCACGGAGGGAAGGCGGGACGCCATCTCCAGCAGGCCAGCGACCTCGTCCTCCGACAGGCCGTACTTGCTCTCCTCTCCCGTCAGGTTCACCTGCAGGAGTATATCCTGAACCAGCTCCAGGGCGCGAGCCCTGTGCGCCACGGCCTCCAGCAGGCGTGCGCTGTCCACGCTGTGTATGAGGGCCGCGTTCCCCACTACCATATTAACCTTATTCCTTTGCAGATGGCCAATGAAGTGCCATTCAAGACCTCTTCCCAGGCGCTGCAACCTCCCCGCAAGTTCCTGAGCCCGGTTCTCTCCGAAAACCCGTTGCCCCGCTTTCGCAGCCTGCAAAACCAACTCATCCGGCCTGTTCTTGCTCACCGCAACCAGGGATATCTCGCGCGGATCCCTTCCGCACCTTCGCGCCGCCGCCGCTATGCGTTCTCTCACCGCGGCGAGGTTTTCCTCCACCGACGCCATCTGCGTGTCCCCTCACTCCTCGAAACTGACGTAGGTCACCCCGTGGAGCTGGCGCAACGCCTCCATCACCGCGACAAGGTCGACCTTCGCTGTCGCTTTGGATTGCAGCAGCAGGCTGCATTCGGCCTGCGGGGCAAGGCATTGTTCGTATTTCAGCAGCGTAGCCTTGACCTTGAACTGCGCCAGGGTCGCGGTCACCTCCTCCACCAGACCCGGCCTTGGCGTGCTTCGGACCGTGAAGTATATCCTGCGGCGCAGGAAACGCGCGATCACTTTTTCCTCCACCCATGGCAAGGCCACCAGCACCAAAAGGATCATCGCGGTGGCATAAAGACAGGTGGCGAAATAACCCGCTCCCGCCGCCATGCCCACCGCGGCCGTCGCCCACATGGTCGCCGCCGTGGTTATGCCCACGACGTGGGTTCCTCCGTAAACGACTATTACCCCCGCTCCCAGGAACCCGATCCCGATGACCACCTGGGCGGCTATCCTCGCCGGATCGGAACGCGGAAAGGCGACGAGGGACAACACGGTGAACATGGAAGCTCCGAGCGAGACCATGATATAGGTGCGGAAACCCGCGGGCCGGTCGCCCCTTTCACGCTCCAACCCTATCAGGCCTCCACAGGCGAGGGCCACGAGCAGCCTCAGGACGATCTGGCCATCGCTCATCGTCTACCTACTCCCCGCGCGCTATCCTGAATTCCGCGAACTCCCCCGTGGCTTCCTCCCACCGCACCTCCACCTTGTCCACGCGCGCAGAGGGGGATCCACGGTGGCACCAATCCACCATTTTCCTGACCGTCTCATCCTCGCCTTCAAACACCGCCTCGACCCTTCCGTCGAATCGGTTGCGAACCCAGCCGGTCAACCCCAGCTCCCTGGCTTTATCGACGGCATAGGAACGGTAGTAGACCCCCTGCACCCGCCCGGACACCAGGACGTGGGCCCTCACCATCAAAGCCGCATCACCTTCACCTTTCTTCCCTCCACAGAAAAGCGCCCTGCCTTCCCGTGACCCTTTCGCGCCGAAACGAGAAGTAGCGAGGATCGCAGCAGGTACATCCTCCCACCAGATGGATGGCGCTTTCCACCATGCCACATCTCTTCATGTTCAGGATATTGGCCTTTCTGAGATCCAGTCTCCAGCCGCCCTCGCGGCGGACCACCACCTCTTCACCTTCATATTTTTCGACGAAAAGCCGGGCCCTGCCTTCGTCCACCTCATAACAACAAGGCCCGATACACGGCCCGATAACCGCCCTGGCATCGGAGGGTTGCGCTCCTGAAAGCTCCTCTATCATCCCGCATGCCGCGGAGACAATGTCGCCGAGGGTTCCGCGCCAGCCCGCGTGCAGCATGGCCAGGATGCCGTGCTTTGGGTATGCCAATGCCAGGGGCGCGCAATCCGCGGTCAACACCGAGAGCGCCAGCCCGCTTTGATCGCATACCAGGCCGTCCTTTTCCTTCAGGAGATCCTCGTCGCATGCCAGGGGCTTGAGCGAAGCCGTCTCCAGCCATGCCACGTCCAGGCCATGTGCCTGATGGGGATAGAAAACACGGTTTTCCTCTAGACCTATCGCGCGCGCTAAGATGGCCCGGTTCTCGGCCACCTTCAGGGGATCGTCCCCGGTGTGAAAGGCCAGGTTCAGCTCGTGAAAGGGGGGTTTGCTCACCCCTCCCATGCGATCTGTGAATACAAGGCGGAAGCCAGGCCCCAGGAGGTGCCCCGCCTCAAGCCACCCGCTGGCTGCGGGGATCACCCCTTCATCATAACCGCCGATCTCATGCCTTTGCCGCTTCCTCTCCATCCAACACCTCCAGCAGGACCTTGTATATGCGCCTCCCCACCACTTTCTGCGCCGTGAGGCGCATACCCTCAAAGGTCACCGATTCCCCTTGCTTGGGTATTTTTCCCATGAGGTTATACATAAGTCCGCCCAGGGTGTCCCATTGGTGCGCCGGCAGGTGGGTTCCAAGCAACTCGTTCATGTCGTCGATGGGGATACGGGCGTCGAAAGTATACCTGCCATCCCCCAGGTTCTCATAAAGCTCCATGGCGCTGTCGTATTCGTCGAAGATCTCCCCGACTATCTCCTCGAGCAGATCCTCGATGGTCACCAGGCCAGAGGTGCCGCCGTACTCGTCCAGCACGATAGCCATGTGTATGGTGAGGGTGCGCAGCTCGGTGAGAAGCTCGCTCACGCGCTTGGTCTCGGGCACGAAATAGGCCTCTCGCAACAGATCCTTGGGCTTGACGTCGCTCTCCCCGCGTTTGAGGTAGGGCAGGAGGTCTTTGGCGTATAGAACGCCTATAATATGGTCGAAATCGCGGTGATAGACGGGTATGCGGGAAAACCCCGTGCGCATGATCACCTCCAGGGCTTCCTCCAGTCCCGCCTCGTCCTCCAGCATCACCATGTCAGTGCGCGGGATCATCACCTCCCTGACCAGGGTGTCGCCGAAGTCGAAAATGGAATGGATGAGTTTTTTCTCCTCCTCCTCTATGACATCCTGCTCCTCCGCCGCGGAAACGAGGGCCTTTATGTCGCCCTCGGTCACGAATGGCCCTTCTTTTATGGTCTTGCCCCCGAACATGCGGATCACCCCATTCGAGATGAGGATGAGCAGGCGCACCACGGGATAGAAAACGGCCGATAGGACCTTAACCACCGGAGCTACCGTCAAAGCCACCCGCTCGGGGTGATTGGTGGCATAGGTCTTTGGGGCCATCTCGGAGAATATGAAGATGAAGAAGGTCATCACGCCCGTGGCTATCGCTGCCGCAAGGGGGAGCTCGAAGGCCAGCGCCAGACCGGTGGCGATAGCTGAGGCCCCTACCTGCACCAGCAGGGTGAGCATGAGTATGGTGGATAGAAAACGGTTCGGTTGCTCCAGCACCCCCTCGAGAACGCGCGCCTTACGATTCCCCTCTTCGCTCAGGGAGCGGATGCGAAAACGGTTCACGCTCACCAGGGATATCTCCGAGGCGGCGAGGAATGCCGAAACGGCCAGAAGCCCGAAAAGGGTCGCGATCCTCCATGCGATCTCGCCCTCGCTTACCGTCGCCGCGGCCGCCACTTGGAATGCCCCTATGGCCTGGTACATTTTCCCTCCGCTGCCATGCGCAGTATCTCCCTCTGCCTCTTATCCATCAACGCCGCTCCCTCCTCGTCCTGGTCATCGTATCCCAGAAGGTGAAGCACCCCGTGCACGGCTACGAATTCCAGTTCTCTGCCTTCCTGGATGTCGTACGCGTCCCTTGAATCCTTGATGGTCGCGGGGCACAGAGCGAGATCGCCAAGGATAAACCCTTCATCGCTCTCCTCGTTCATGGGAAAGGCGAGCACGTCAGTGGAGCCGTCCCTTCCCGTGTAGCGCCGGTTGAGCGCCGCCATCTCATCTTCCCGAAGCAACGCTATGGACAGTACCGCATCCCGACGAGCGCCCTCTTCCCGCAACGCCCTGCGACATGCCTTTCTGACCGACGCGAACGCCTTGCCTCCCTGTCCGGTCTCGTCCTTGACGAATATCCTCATGAGGCGTCCTCCTTCTTGAGGAGAACGGGATATTCCACGCGCTCGTGGTACATGCCGGAGAGTATGCGGGTAAACGCCAGGGCTACCTTCTCCAGATCCCCCAAGGTGAGGTTTGATTCCGCCAGTTGGCCGTCTTGAAGCCTTTCCTCGATGATGGATCTTGAGACCTGTTCCAACTTCACGGCGCTCGGCTTATCCAGCGACTTGGCGGTCGCCTCCACCGCATCCGCCAGCATGACCAGCGCCGCTTCCTTGCTGCGCGGCTTCTCTCCGGGATAGCGGAACCTGCTTTCGCTGACGCCATCCGAACCCTCCTCCAGTGCTCGCGCATAGAAATAACGTATGAGCGAGGTGCCGTGATGCTGTCTGATTATATCTATGACCTCGCGGGGAAGGCGGTGTTTTTTCGCCAGCTCCACTCCCTCTTTCACATGCGAAGAAATGACCAGAGCGCTTAGGTTAGGCTTTATCCTCTCGTGCCCGTTGAAGCCACGCGGTTGGTTCTCGACGAAAAACGCCGAGCGTTTGGTCTTGCCTATATCGTGGTAATAGGACCCCACCCTGGCGAGAAGGGCGTCCGCGCCGATCTCCTGCGCCGCCGCCGCCGCGAGGTTGCCCACGATGACGCTGTGACTGTAGGTGCCGGGGGCCTTGGAGATGAGCTCCTTCATCAGCGGCTGGTCAGGCGATGCGAGCTCCATGAGATGCATGGGAGTGACGATGTCGGACAGTCGCTCCAAAACCGGTATGGCTCCCAGGGTCAGCAGCCCGGCCAGGACCCCGTTTCCCAATCCCGCCAACCCCGCTATGGGAACGAAGCGCAGCTCCTTGATCATGGTGGCGGTTGCCATGGCCACCACCGCCGTAACCACCGACACCTCCGCGGCGGCCCGCACGAGATCCTCGCGGGTCCGCACTCTCCTGACCAGCATCATCCCGGCCAGCCCGCTCAGAAGCGCGGCCACCGTAAGGTAGATGTTCCCCTTGAGCGCTATGGCGGTCCCCAGGCCCCCCATGCATACCAGATAAATAGCGGTAAGGCGGTCGAAGAGTATGGCGGGGAGCATGCCCACCATAGCCAGAGGGACCAGGTATCCCCACAGGACGTTCTCATCCGCGAATACCGCGAAAATGCGCGCCAGCGCGAAGAATACCAGGAATATCAGGCAGAGGGCAGCGACACGCCTCCAGTCAGATGCTATATCGCGCCTGAAAACGATGAAAAAATAGAGGGACATCGCATAGAGTAGCAGGGCCATCATGATGATCCCCAACACCTGTTGGTTCTTCCCCACGGGAGAAAGGGCTCCCGCCTCCCCCAGTGCGTCCAGGATGAG